>JAWLHW010000001.1:0-109931 GCA_041690155.1 Desulfomicrobium sp.
CTGTGCATGAAGCGGTCGCAGAAACAAACCGTGCCGTCATAGACAATGACGGCCTTGCGGTAGGAAAGAAGCTCTTCGTAGGCGCCGTGTTTGGGAATGAAGTGCTGCGTCATGGCGCAGCTTTCTTACTATAGGTCCTATGGGTCGTATATGACCTATAGGACCTATTTTTTTACAATCTGGGTAAGTATTTTTCCAGCTCGTAATTGGTGACCTGCGAGCGGTACTGGTCCCATTCAATGCGTTTGTTCGCCAGGAATTTGGTGAAGATGTGGTCGCCGAGGGCCTCGCGGATCAGGGCGCTGTTTTCCATGGCTTCGAGGGCAGTTTCAAGGCTGCCGGGCAGGCTTCCGATCCCGCGATCTAGGCGTTGCCCGGTGGTCATGATGTAGATGTCCTCTTCCACGGGTTCGGGCAGGGTGTAATTTTCTTCGATGCCCTTGAGGCCGGCGGCGAGCATGCAGGCGAAGGTCAGGTAGGGGTTGCAGGCCGGGTCCGGGGAACGCAGCTCTACGCGGGTGGCGGCCTCCTTGCCGGGCTTGTACATTGGCACGCGGACCAGGGTGGAGCGGTTGCGCCGCGCCCAGGCGATGTTGGTCGGGGCTTCGAAGCCGGGCACCAGGCGCTTGTAGGAGTTGACCCACTGGTTGGTGATGGCCGTGAATTCCTTGCAGTGCGTGAGCAGCCCGGCGATATAGGCCTTGGCCTCGCGGCTCAGGTGATGGTCGCCATCGGCATCGTAGAAGAGATTGCGGCCGTTCTTGAACAGGGACTGATGCACATGCATGCCACTGCCGTTTTCGCCGTACAGGGGCTTGGGCATGAACGTCGCGTAGCAGCCGTTCTGGCGTGCGATCTCCTTGACCACCACGCGGTAGGTGATGGCCGTGTCCGCCATCTTCAGGGCATCGGCGTAACGCAGGGCCAGTTCATGCTGGCTGGGCGCGACCTCGTGGTGTCCGTATTCCACGGGAATACCCATGGAGCGCAGGCAGGAGATGATCTCGCGGCGGATGTCTCCGGCCAGGTCCAGGGGCGGGGCGTCGAAATAGCCGCCCGAGTCGAGAGGTTTCGGGGACGACGAGCTCTCAAAGAGAAAGAATTCCAGCTCCGGGCCGACATAAAAGGAATAGCCCTTGCTGGCCGCAGCCTGCAGGTTTCTTTTCAGGCAATGGCGGCTGTCCCCGGCAAAGGGGGTGCCGTTTGGCTCCAGGATGTCGCAGAACATGCGCGCGATGGGAGCGGCAGTCTGCCGCCAGGTGACCAGCTGGAAGGTGGCCGGGTCCGGGATGGCGATCATGTCGCTTTCTTCAATTCTGCAAAACCCTTCCAGGGAAGAGCCGTCGAAACCCATGCCCTCCTCGAAGGCCGCCTCAAGTTCGCCGGGCAGGACCTGAAAGCTTTTCAGGGTTCCAAGCACGTCCACGAACCAGAACTGGACCAGCTCGATCTTGTGTTCGCGCACGGCTTTGACGACATCGTCGGAATTCTTGCAGTTGAAGATGGGAAATTCGGGCATGGGTGTTCCTCCGAAGCATTGTGTTGCGCGGAATCTAGCAAAGAGAGGGGCGGTTGTCTTGTTTTTGAGGTCGATTTGCAAAATTGGAAAATTGTTGTTGGGGTAGGGGCGAAAAATTTTTCGCCCCTACGGATGCGCAGGGCATCGACGCGGTGTGTATGCTTGTAGGGGCAGGCCCCCGTGCCTGCCCTCTTCAGGCCGTGCCTGTCCGATTTTTGAACGCGGAATGCAGGATGGCCATGGGCCGAAGAAGGGCGGCCACGGGGGGCCGCCCCTACGTGGTTAATCGGCGATACATGCATGCCCTTGGTGTGTTCATTCCCCGCAGGCCGCCAAAAATTCATCCACGGCGCCCAGGCCTGCCGAATCCATCAGATTGATGATGTGACTGCCGATCACGGCCACGTCGGCCAGACCATCCAGCATGCGTACATGCTCGGGGCTCGATATGCCGAAACCGGCGGCAATGGGCAGGCCGGCTTTTTTCTTCAGGTTTCGGACATAGTCGACGCCGGTCTGATCAAGGCTGGCTCCGGCTCCGGTGATGCCGACTTTTAGCGTTGTGTACAACAGGCCCGAGCCGCGACTGAGGATAGCGTCCAGACGTGGTCCTTCCGTGTCCGGCGAAATGACCATGACCGGGTGCAGCCCGTGTTCGCGCGCGGCTCCGGCGTAGTCGCCATCTGTCTCGTCCCAGGACAGGTCGGGCAGGATCAGGCCGCTGGCCCCGCTCTGCCTGGCCTTTGCCATGAACGCGTCCTGCCCCATGGCAAAGGGGATGTTGGCATAGGTCATGAACATGAACGCAACTTCCGGCAGTTCCTTTGAAAGGGCCGTGCAAAGCTCGAAACAGTGCGCAGGAGTGATCCCGGCGTCCAGGGCGGCCTGATTGGCGCGCATGATGGTCGGCCCGTCGGCCAGGGGATCGGTGAAAGGGATCTGGATTTCGACAAGCTTCACCCCGCGGCGGGCCATGAGGCGGATCAGGTCGGCGTTCACCTCCAGATTCGGGTATCCGCCCACCACGTGGGTCATGAGCTGGATGCGGGTGGCATCACGCAGCACCAGGTCGATATTATTTTCCATGACGCACCTCGTTTTCCAGAAAAGCGATCCAGTTTTCGCGGTCCAGTTCCATGGCCGTGATGAAGATGTCCTTGTCGCCGCGCCCGGAGATGTTGACGATCATTATCTCGTCCCTGGGCAATGTCGGCGCCAGCTCGATGGCCCGGGCCACGGCGTGGGAGGATTCAAGGGCCGGGATGATCCCTTCCCGCCGCGTCAGGCGCTTGAAGGCGTCCAAGGCTTTCACGTCGGTGATGGGCGAGAATTCCACGACGTTCTGGTCATAAAGCCATGCCAGTTCCGGACCGACACCGGCATAGTCAAGCCCCGCCGAGACCGAATGGGTGTCTTGCAGCTGTCCGCTTTCGTCCTGCAGGAAATAGCTCTTGTAGCCCTGCACGATGCCGACCTTGGGGCTGCCGCCGAAGCGGGCCGCGTTGTCGCCGATCCTCGGCCCGCGTCCGCCGGCCTCGGCACCGTGAAAGCGGATGCCGTTCTCCCCGAGGAAGGGGTGGAAGAGCCCTATGGAATTGGAGCCGCCGCCCACGCAGGCCACGAGATGATCCGGCAGGCGGCCTTCGCGTTCCATGATCTGGGCGCGCGCTTCGCGGCCGATGACGGACTGGAAGTCGCGCACCATGACCGGGTAGGGAAATGGTCCCAGGGCCGAGCCCAGAATGTAGTGCGTGTCTTTTAAGTTCTGAATCCAGTATTTGAGGGTGGCGTTGACCGCGTCTTTGAGGGTTCTGGTGCCGTCGGTGACCGGGACGACTTCGGCCCCAAGGAGCTTCATGGCGTAGACGTTGGGGTACTGGCGGCGCACGTCCACCTCGCCCATGAAGACCTTGCACTCAAGGCCAAAACGCGCGGCCACCGTGGCCGAGGCCAGGCCGTGCTGCCCCGCGCCCGTCTCGGCGATGACCTTGGTCTTGCCCAGGCGCTTGGCCAGCAGCGCCTGTCCCAGGGCGTTGTTGATCTTGTGCGCGCCGGTGTGCGCCAGCCCTTCGAGTTTCAGGTAGATCTTGCAGCCGCCCAGTTCACGGGTCAGATTCTCGGCGTAGTAGAGCGGCGTGGGTCGGCCGCAGTAGTTTTGATACAGATCCGTCAGTTCGGCCGTGAACTCGGGGTCGTCCTTGTATTTCAGGTAGCCCTGCTCCAGCTCCTCAAGGGCCGGAACAAGCATCTCCGGCACGTAGCGCCCCCCGTAAGGGCCGAAATGGCGCGGGAGCATGTCCGATATTCTGCTCATGGTTTTCCTCGCAGTAGTTGTAAGGCGGTGCGTATTTTTTCGTGATCCTTGATTCCGGGGGAGCTCTCTACTCCGGAGTTGAGATCGAACCCGGCCGCGCCGGTGGTTTTCATGACCGCCAGATTGTGCGGCCCAAGACCCCCGGCAAGATACCAGGGGTGGGGACATTGCAGCCCTTGCAGGTCCTTGGGGGAGAGGCTCCTGCCGTGTCCTCCGCCGCTTTTTCCGCTGTCCAGCAGAATTGCCCGGCAGGCCGGGGCGAAGAGGAGCATGTCCGAGGCCAAACGCTCCACCGTTGGATAACGCTCGGGCCACATGGTCTTGATGACTCGCTCGGGGCCAAGGGCCAGGCACTGTTCCACGGTGTGCCCTCCGTGAAGCTGGAGCAGATCGAGGCCTGCCCCGGTGGCGATGGACCGGATTTCCTTCACGCCCTGGCGCACGAACACTCCGGTCTTGAGGGCGCGGCCCGGCTTTTGGGTGCAGACCC
Organism: Desulfomicrobium sp.; assembly: GCA_041690155.1. GTDB lineage: Bacteria > Desulfobacterota > Desulfovibrionia > Desulfovibrionales > Desulfomicrobiaceae > Desulfomicrobium. The sequence goes on from JAWLHW010000001.1 coordinate 4,324, forward strand.
ATTCCGGGGTGACATTCCGGGGGCTTTCGGGATGAAAGATGAAACCCAAAAGATCGATGCCGAGCGCGTCGCAGAATTCGACATCCTCAGCCCTGGTCATGCCGCAGACCTTGATGATCATGACTGGCCTCCGGTAATCGCGGCGAGGCCCTGGCCGGGATCGCCATGCTGCATGAGCGCCGTGCCGATCAGAAGCGCGTCCAGGCCGGCGGCCTTGAGTTCTTTGACCTGCTCTTGTGTATTGATGCCGCTGGCTCCGATCCAGATTTCTCCATCCTCCTTGCGCCGCACCATGTCCAGACAGCGGCCGAGGTCCGTGGTCAGCGTGTCCAGGTCGCGGTTGTTGACCTGGATGATGGTGCTCCCGATTTCCTTGGCCCGGTCCAGATCGCGCTCGTCAAAGACCTCCACCACAGGCTCAAGACCATGTTCCAGAGACAGGGCGTGCAGCATGGCCAGATCGCTTACATCCTCGAACATGCGCACGATGAGCAGGATTGCCGAGGCCGGAGTGGCCGCGGTTGCCTCCACCTGCAGGGGGTGGATGATGAAGTCCTTGCGCAGAAGCGGCAGACCAAGACCGGCGACCTCGGCCAAAAAGGACAGATCGCCCTTGAAATAGCGGCTCTCGGTCAGGATGGACAAGGCGCAGGCTCCGGCCCGCCCGTATCCGGCGCAAGCTTCGGCGGGCGTAACGCTTAAGTTGATGTCGCCCTTGGACGGGGAGGCGCGCTTGTATTCGGCGATGATGCCCGATGATCCGGACCGGGTCAGGGCCGCGCCAAAACCCGGGCGGGATTTGGTCCAGGGCGTGTGAACATGCCCGGCATCGCGCAGGCGCAGGAGTTCCCTGACTTCCGCTTCCTTGGCCAGGCGGAATTTTTCAAGCATGGCACACCCCGTTCGTAAGGCCCTGCTGCACCTTGGCCTGCCCCATTTTCATGGCCAGTTCCAGGGGCAGGTCGTCCTCCAGGAGGTGGATGGCCACTCCGAGGTTCAGGGTCACCATGTCCTGAAGGGCTTTGGAGCCTTCTCCGGCCAGGACCTGACGTTGCAGTTTGAGGGCCTCTTCCTTGCTGCTGCAGGCCAGATTCCTCGGCGCACAGGTAGAAAGGCCGAAATCCGCCGGGTCGATGACTGCTTCACGGATGACACCATGTTCGATGAAGATGACCTGTCCGGGGCCGCATGGGGTCAGCTCGTCGAATCCGCCTGCGCCATGCACAATGGCCGCGCGTTCAAGGCCTTTTCTGGCCGCCAGCACCTGCGCGATCATGGGCGCGAATCGAAAATCCGGCACGCCGAGAATCTGGTGCGTGGGCAGGGCCGGGTTCAAGAGCGGTCCCATGAGGTTGAAGATGGTGCGCACGCCAAGCTGCTGCCGCACCGGCCCCACATGCCTGAAGGCCGGGTGGAAATGCGGGGCGAAGAGGAAGACGAAGTTGCACCTGGCCAGTTCGGCCCGCGCGGCCTCGGGATCCGTGACCAGAGGGTAGCCCAGATCCTCAACCACGTCGGCACTGCCGCACGTGCTCGACACGGCGCGGTTGCCGTGCTTGACGACCTGGTAGCCAATGTCGGCCAGGAAAAAGGACACGGCCGTGGAACAGTTGAAGCTGTGCTGGCCGTCGCCGCCCGTGCCGCAGGTGTCGATGCGCTTGCCGATGAGGTCGGGAATGAGCCGGGCCTGTCCCAGCGCCGCATCCACGGCGGCCGAAAGCTCCGCGGCGGTTTCGCCCTTGGCTCGCAGGCCCATCAGAAAGGCTCCGGCCTGTACCGGGGAGACTTCGCCGGTCAGCAGGAGGTCGAAGGCCTCCTTGGCCTGGGGAGCGGAGAGGTCCGCGCCCGTGGTCAGGTGTTCAAGAATATGACTGATGGTGTTCATGGCTTACTCCGTGGTGTCGCACATGCTCAGGAAGTTTTTGAGAAGCTTCGGGCCGTCCGGCGTGAGCACGGATTCGGGGTGGAACTGCACGCCGACCCAGGGCCGATCCCTGAAAGCCAGGGCCATGACCTCACCGCGCTCGGTGCGGGCTGTGATGTCGAAGGGCAGATCGGTGCGATCCTCCTCGTGCACGGCCAGGGAATGGTAGCGGCCGATCTGCATGGGGTTTGGCAGCCCGTCAAAAAGGCCCGTCCCGTCATGCTGTATACCCGAGGTCTTGCCGTGCATGATGCGTTTGGCCGAGCCCACGGTCACGCCGCTGTGGTGCGCCAGGGTCTGATGCCCGAGGCACACACCAAGGACCGGTATGTTTTTCGGCACCAGCTCCAGAAACTCTAAGCACAGTCCCGTGTTGCGCGGATGGCTGGGACCGGGGGAGATGATGGCGCCCCGCAGATCCGGGTTCGTGGCCAGGTTCAGGATTTCCGGTTCGTTGTTACGAAGCACCAAGGGGTTTGCGCCCAAAGATTGGAAAACCTGAACCAGGTTGAAAGTAAACGAGTCAAAGTTGTCTATCAGTAAAATCATCTCCGCCTCCGGTGCTGGTGATGGCTTTTAAAATCGCTCTGGCCTTGTTGTGACACTCCTGCCATTCCTTTTCGGGGTCCGAATCAAAGACCAGTCCCGCGCCCGCCTGCCAGTGGATCTGGCCGTTTTCGACCCACAGGGAGCGGATGGTGATGCCTGTATCGAGGTTAACCTGCCCCTGGTCCAGGCCGATCCAGCCGATGCCTCCGGCGTAGGGGCCGCGATCAAGCTTTTCCTCGTCGGCGATGATCTGCATGGCCCGAATCTTGGGAGCCCCGGACACAGTGCCAGCCGGGAATCCGGCCTTCAGGACGTCGATGGCGTCAAGGCCCTCGGCCAGATGCGCCGAGAGGTAGGAGGTCAGGTGCATGACATGGGAAAAACGTTCGACCTGCATGTATTTGTCGACGTGAACGGTGCCGGGGGCTGCGATGCGCCCGAGGTCGTTGCGTCCCAGGTCCACGAGCATGACGTGCTCGGCCCGTTCCTTCTCGTCGCCCAGCAGTTCCTCGGCCAGTTCCTGATCTTCGGCTTCAGTCGCGCCGCGCACGCGGGTTCCGGCGATGGGCCGAAGCTGCAGGAGGCCGTCCTCGCAGCGGATGAGCAGCTCCGGAGACGAGCCCATGATGGTCAGGTCCCCAAAGGACATGAAGAAGGTGTAAGGGGACGGGTTGATCTGGCGCAGCCGTCTGTAAAGCTCGAAGGCGGAGCCGGAAAAGGGGGCCGAGAAGCGGGTCGAGAGCACGATCTGGATGGCTTCGCCCTCGGTGATCAGGTCCTTGGCCCGGCCCACCCGGCGCAGGAATTCATCCTGGCCGGGCGTGGTGGTGATGGCCCCGACGACCGGCGGGGCCGGAGTGCTCGGCCGCTGGCAGCCGTTCAGATTCGTCGAGGAATCCAGCGTCAGATAGCAGCAGCGGTGGTGCAGGTGGTCGAAAAGTATGACCTTGCCCGGCAGGACCATGATGGAGCGAGCCTCCTCGGGGGGCAGCCTGTCGGCCAGGGCCGGTTCGAAGATGCCGCCCATGTTGTAGGCCATGTAGCCGCACACGCTCCTGGTCACCGCCGGAAGCGGGCCCAGGTTTTCGGGTCCGGTGACGGTCAGTTCGGCCAGGCAGGCGCGCAGTCCGGACACGTAATCCTGGCCGCTGAATTCTTTGAGGCCGTGCAGGCGCGGGTCGTAGCTCTGCACGTCGAGCTTGCCACCAGCGCAGGACAGGATCAGGCGATAATCCCAGCCGATGAGGCTGTACCGGCCCAGCCGCCCGTCCACCTCGGTGCTCTCAAGGAGAAATCCCTGCTTCTCGCGTACCAGTGTCAGGTACAGGGAGATGGGCGTCTGTGTGTCGGCCGGGAGCCAGGTCCCCTGTTGGGATAGGGTGATCATGGTGCCTCCATAATCGATTGTTGAATTTTGGATAAAAAAAAGCCGGATCCTGGAGGATCCGGCTTCTAATGCCTTTTATGCCTGAACTAACGGCACTGCGTTGCCGTCAGGAAGCGGGTCCCCCTGCGTCATGCTGCTTGCGCCACCACCAAAGAGCCTTCTGGCTCAAGAGTTCCAGATCGCCGCCAGCGGCGACGTTCAGGTACGAGCGGAACATGCGAACCGCCTCGAGACTGTGGGGATTTGCTTCGAACATGGTGGAGAAGAGGGGTGCGTCCTGGGTGATCATTTTCGTGGCCGCCTCAACGCGTCGTCCAAACGAGGGCGTGAAGAAACGCTCGATTCCGTTTTCCAGAGGGGAAGCACAGAGGTAAGCGACGGTGGTCACGAAGTTGAGTCCTTGGATGTAGGCCATGGCTTTGTCATGCTCATCGGCCGTTGTGGTGAAGGGGGCGAACCCCAGATTGCGAAAGCAGCTTGATAGATTATCGGTCGCTTCCTGGTCACGCCCCGGAGTTACGGCAATTCGTAGTTCCGCGTCAAGTGTCTGGGGCCCGAAAAGTGGATGGGTTCCGACTACGGGCGTTGTGGTCTGGGTCAGCATGTCATGCAGGGGCTGGACCTTGACCGAGCAGATGTCGGCCAGGATCGTCGTCTGCGTGAGGTGCGGGGCCACCACTGCGACGACATCCTTCATGGCCGTGATGGGTACGCACAAGAGGACCAGCGCGGCTTTGCGCACCGCATCCGGCAGGGCGCCCAGGTCCAGGGGATGGTCGAATTCGGTCACGGGGTTGCCCGCCTCGCGAAAGCTCCGCACGAAACGCGCTCCCATCTGGCCCTTGGCGCCGATGACCACGATGGCCGAGGCCTGGCTAAGAGTCATGCGCTGCTCCCAGGTCGTTGCCAAGGCGAATCTGGCCCCACACATCCCAGAATCCCGGAAAGGATTTGGCCACGCAGGAGGGGTTGTCGAGATTTACGGTTATGCCCCCCAGTTCCAGCAGGGAGAAGCTCATGGCCATGCGGTGGTCACCGTAGGTGGACATGTCTATGCTGCGTGGCAGGAGACCGCCGTTGCCGCGAATGATCATGCCATCGGGCCGTGCCTCGATATTCACCCCGGCTTTGGACAGTTCCGTGACCGGCCCCTGGATGCGGTCGCATTCCTTCAGGGCCAGATGCGCGGCTCCGGAGATGACCGTCTCCCCGGAAGCGAAGGCGGCCATGGCTGCCACGGTAGGCACGATATCCGGACAGGCGTTCATGTCGACCTGCGTGCCGCGGAGCGCAGACGGAAAAACCGTGACCACGTCGTCCTGCCATTCGACGGACGCGCCCATGCGAGACAGGATTTCAAGCATGAAGCGATCGCCCTGGGCCGACTGCCTGCTGAGCCCCGAGATGCGCACCGGAGCCTTGCCCACGGCGCCTGCGGCCAGAAAGTAGGAGGCATTGGACCAGTCGCCCTCCACGCGCATGGCCCCGGCCCGGTAGGGGGCGGGGTGGACGATGAGCCGGATATCCGTGGGGGGAAGGCCCGCGGCCTCGGCGTGGGTGCTGGGCTGCCAGTCGTCAAGGATTCTGCGCTCCAGGATCACGGGCACGCCGAAACGGGCCATGGTATCGAGGGTCAGCGCAACATAGGGCCAGGAGGCCACGGACTTGCCGATCAGTCGGATGATCGTCGTGCCGGTCGCCAGGGGCGCGGCCAGGAGCAGGCCCGAGAGGTATTGGCTGCTCTGCTCCAGGTTGATGGTTACCTCGCCGCCGGTAAGTCCTGGACTGGACATGACCAGGGGCGGGTAGCCGTTCTTTTCCTCAAAGGTGACGCGCACCCCCTGCTGCGTCAGGGCGTCGGTCAGGTGCGCGACCGGGCGGTCGTGGATGCGCCCCTCGCCATGGATGCGGTAGATACCGGGGATGGCGGTGGCCACGCCGGCCATGAGCCGGCAGGTGGTGCCGGATTCGCCGACGTTCATGGAAATTGGGTCGGGTGCGCTCGCGCCCGTCGTCCCGCCGATGCCGCGTACAAAGAGTCTGTCTCCTTGCGGTTCGATGAGCGCGCCCAGGAGGCGCAGGCACTGGGCGGTGCGGGTCAGGTCCTGACTGTCGAGCACGCCTTCGAGGAGCGATTCACCCTCGGCCAGGGCCGCGCAGATGAGGGCCCGGTGGGACAGGGATTTGGACGAGGGCGCGGTGATGTCGATGACTGGTTTCATGTTGGCTCCTGGACCATGCCCGCGCCATAAAGTTGCGGGCCCGTGGGATAGCTGCCGAGCACGCGCATGGTGTGGCAGAGGCTGGTCAGGTTGTTCATGGTGTTTTCATACTGTTCCTGGGACAGATCGCACTCCACATCCATGAAGAAGACGTATTTCCATTTTTCGCCCTTGAGGGGCCTTGATTCCAGCTTGGTCAGGTTGAGCCCCTGGTCGGCCAGCAGGTTCAGGATGGCGGCCAGGGCCCCGGGCCGGTCAGGCGTGGTGAACAGGAGCGAGGTTTTGTCGCGGCTGCTGCCCACCGTCGGCGTGGGACCGATGACCAGAAAGCGGGTCCAGTTGTCCGGCAGATCCTGGACATCAAGGGCCACGGCCTTCAGGCCATAGCGTTCCACCAGCCTCGGATGCCCGATGGCGGCGGAGCCCTCGCCTTCCCGTTCGGCCTGGGCCGCGGCTGCGGCAGTGCTCTCGGCGGGGATGATGGCGGCCTGGGGCACATTGGCGCGCAGCCACCCGGAACACTGGGCCAGGGCCTGGGGATGGGAATATACCGTGCGCACGGCGGTCAGATCGGCATTCACGGCGAGCAGCGCATGGCTGATGCGACTGAAAAGTTCGGCATGGATATAGACATTATACTGCAGGAAGAGGTCCAGGCTCTGGCCGACGCTGCCCTGCAGGGAGTTTTCAAGCGGGATCACGCCAAGGTCGGCCTTGCGCGAGGCCACGGTCAAAAAGACGTCGTGCAGGGTCGGGCAGGGGGTGAAGTCCATGGAGCGCCCAAGGTACTCAAGGCCCGCCAGGTGCGTGAAGGTCCCCTCGGGACCGAGGTAGGCCACGGTCTGGGGCTGCTGCAGGCGGCGCGAGGAGGACAGGATCTCGCGGTAGATGGCGCGCAGGTGGTCTTCGGGCAGGATGCCGGGGCTCAAGGAGTTCAGGCGGTTTAAGACTTCCTTTTCGCGAAAGGGCTTGAAGACGATGTCCAGGGAGTCGGACTTGAGCTGCCCCACTTCGCGACTCAAGGAGGCGCGCTTGTTGAGCAGATCGAGAACCCGTTCGTCCAGGTCGTCGATCTGGGTTCGGATCTCGGTCAGGCGCTGCGTGGACGAGCTCATTCCTTGATCTCCTCGGTGATGCGCATGCCGAAATGCCGTCCGGCCTGATCCGTGCGGCACAGCACCTTGTCCCCGGCCTTGAGGTCGACCACGCTGACCGGGCGGCCGTCGGTCCGGACCATGCGGATGGTCTCGGCGTTCTGCAGGAAGAGGGTGCCGGTCTTGCCGCCCGCCTCGGCCTCGATGAGCAGCATGGGCCGGATCTCGACCTTGCAGCGGCCCACGGTGGCCAGGGTGGTGGAGCCGTCGGCGCCGACGATGAGCACCTCGGTACCGGTCTTGAGTTCGTCCAGGTATGTGGTCCTGTCTCCGGGCATGGTCGCATAGGCGTGCACGGCTCCGGCATTGATGCGGAAGGGGCGAGGGGCCACGTAGGGGTTGGATTCGGTCTCGGCATTGATGAGAAAGGTGAAGGCGCTGGAATTGCCGACCAACATGCCCTGGCCGGATTTCAAAAGGCTCATGGTGTCAACGCAGACGCGGTGCCCGAGCCCGGCGGAGGTGACGGCGGTGATCGTCGCGGTTTCGAGTTCCATGGTTCCCTGGCTCAGTTTGAGTTCGCGGACAATGGTTTTGAGGTCAGGGGCGGCCTGGGGCAGCACAACCACGGACCCGACCCCGCGCTCCAGGATGCCTGCGGCGAGGCGCGCCCGCTCAAGGCTGGCGGCTTCCACGGCCAGAAGCTCGGACTGGGCCAGGATGTTTTCCACGGGGATGATTTCCCAGCCTTCCTTCAGGATGACCTCCTTGCCCTGGGCCAGGAGACGCACGGCCTCTTCCTCGTCGGCTTTGGAGGACAGGAGGACGTAGGGCAGGTCTTCGGCGGCCAGGACCGGGATCTTGCTCAAGGCCTGGATATCGGCGACGTGTTCGCGTTCGACGATGACCGCGTCCACGCCGGATTCAAGAGCCAGGGTGATTTCGCCTTTGTCAAAGGGTATGCCGGAAAAGAGTACTTTTTTCATGAAACGGACCTAGAGTTTGGGTTCTTCAAGCAGGGCCAGCGCTTGTTCGACGGAGTAGTCCATGTGTACCACGGCATGCAGGGCCTGCACCAGACGGGTCGGGTCTTCGGCCTGGAAGATGTTGCGTCCCATGGACAGGCCTGCGCCGCCAGCGGCAACGGAGTCGTGAGCCATCTGGATGATGTCGCGCGGGGATTCCATGCGCGGCCCGCCGGCGATGACAATGGGAATGCAGCAGCTTTCGGTCACTTTGGAAAAGGACTCCGGATCGCCGGTGTACACGACCTTTATCACGTCGGCGCCAAGCTCCTCGGCCAGGCGCGCGCAGTGCGCCACCGTGGCCTGATCCCATTCGGATTTGACCTTGGGGCCACGTGCGTAAACCATGGCCAGCAGCGGCATGCCCCATTCGGCGCATTTGGATGCGACCTGGCCCATGTCGCGCAGCATGTCGCGTTCGGACTCGTCACCGAGATTCAGGTGCACGGACACGGCATCTGCGCCGAGCTTGATCCCGTCTTCCACTGTGCCGACCAGGATCTTGGCGTTGGGGAAGGGGGACAGCGTGGTGCTGGCCGAAAGGTGAATGATGAGGCCTACGTCGCGGCCATGGCCCCGGTGCGAGCAGCGCGGCAGGCCCTTGTGCATGAGCACCGCGTTGGCACCGCCTTCGGCCACCTTGTTCACTGTGGAGCGCAGGTCCACCAGACCATGAATGGGGCCGACCGTGGTCCCGTGGTCCAGGGGCACAATGATGCTGCGGCCCGTGTTGCGGTTGAAGATTCTCTCCAGTCGTACGCTTTTTCCCATGTTCATGATGTCCTCCGGTTTCAGCCGGGCGGCCGGGGCCTTGGATGTAAAAAAAGGGCCGCCGGCGTATCGCCTGCGGCCCTAAGGTTGGTTTGCTTTTGTCAAATAAGGCTAAAGCAGTCCCCTCAGACCACAGGCTCTGCTAAAATAAAAGTACCAAAAAAAGTACAGGCTGTGCTTGGGGGAGAAGTTTGTCATAACGATTGCCTGACTACTCAGTTTGCCAAGAGACTGTCAAGAATTTTTATGACCGACGGTCATTTTTTTTTGAAAAACGTTATTTGCCGGTCATGTGCGGAGCCAGGACTTCTCCATTTTGGGCATTGATGCACGTCAAATTCACGCGTAAGGTGAAGCAGTTCTATTCCGCCAGGACCAAGGAGAGGGTTGCATGGCCGCCAGGAACGCAATGTCCGGTGTGATCCGGAAAATCTGTCTGTGCTGTCAGGGAGGAAGCCCCACGTTCGTCAGGGAGTGCGAGCATCTCCTGTGTCCGCTGCATTCGTGCCGGATGATCGAGGAAGGGGAGGATGCTGCGTTACAGACTTGTATCGAGGCCTTTTGTCTGGCTTGCGCGGGCAGTCACGAGGCCGTGGCAGATTGCAGCGCAGACATCCCCATCGGCGCCCAGCCACCGTGCCCGGCCCATCCATTCAGAATGCCGGAGGCGACTCCCTTGCCGCAACTGGTGCGCCCCCTGCCCGGGCTTGGTAAAGCCTGTGAACAGGGTGCAAAGTCCGGCTTGCAGACGGATACGCAATTCGTGGGAACCGATGATACACCGCAGGTTCCCGCAGCCTTGAATCAACTCCGGCATGAGAAACTGGCGACCATTTCTCCCGGGCGAGCGCCCGAAGCGTTGGATATCTGAAATGACGGAAAAAATCGAAAAAGTGGATGGAATTCTGGGAAATTTCAAGCGTCGGCGGCAGATTGAAAAAGAGGTTGCCGAATCCAAGTCTGTGGGCAGGACCCAGCCCAGGCACAGGGAGACGACTCCAGGTTCCCCAACCTGGAACGAGATCCACACTGAGGAGAGATTGTTGGATGAGGAGGGCTGAGGCCTAGCTGCGGATCAGGTCTATGCCGGCCAGAATCCAGCTTTGCAAAGTATGATAGCCGCTTGCGATGATGTCCCACCAGTGATTGGCCAGTGAAAGCAAAGACAGGATGGACAGAAAAAAGAGGACGGTCCAGACCCTGTGGATGACGGCCCGGAGAATGCGCATGAAAAAGGATGAATCGGAAGCCATGAAAATCCTCTCAGTGTATTGAAATCGCTCTACTTTTTTCCTCGGCCTTTGCGTCCTCCCCGGCCTTGCCGGGTGAAGCCGATGTTTTTGACCACCCAATAGACGGCGTAGCCAAAGGCTGCCAGAAGGAAAAAGCGCGGGAAAAACAGGCAAAACAGTAGACCCAGGATGAGAATCAGGGGATGGATGCCCAGTCGTCGAATTAAATTCTGCGCTTGCCGCAGTAAATTTTCAGCTTGTTTCATTGCCAAAATCCTCTATGATTAGGCTCAGCTTGTTAAGCCGAATCATCTTGAAAGTAAACGGGAAATACTTTTTTTGCGAGTCTTCGGTCCCCTGCCTCTTTGCTCATCACCATCATCTTTCACAGGAAATCACATGCCTTTCGTTTCGTCTTGCCCTGAGCCGGGTTTCGATATCTGTGCCCTGGATTCCCTTTTTGCCGATCATGGGCCGCGTCTTGCCCACATGCGTGATGCCGCGTCTTTTGCCGAAGATCTTGCCGAAAGTTTTTCCTTGCCTGCGGAGCATGCACAACTGCTCATCCGATCCGCGCTGCTGCACGATGTCGGCTATGCGCCAGCGCTGCGCCGGTTTGACTACCATCCCCTGGACGGCGCCCTGTTTCTGGCCGAACAGAATGAGCATCCGTGGGTCACGGAGGGAGTGTTGCGCCATTCCTGGGCGGGCCGGAAGACTGGCTTGGTTTCTGCCGTGAGCGAACAGTACTCGCAGCGCCAGCCTTTGTCCGAAGCCGCCTGGCTGGTGCGGGCAGTGACCGTGGCCGATTGGCGTGCGGCCGGAGTGGGCGGGCGGGTCTCCTTTGCGCGCCGTTTTCAGGACATCGCCACCCGCAATCCGCATAATCCGGATAAGGTTCGTCGCGCCGGGATCATGGTGGACGAGGTGCGCGATGGGTTTTTCGACTGGGCCCGGGGCCTGGCGGCTGACCGTCCTCTGCCCTGGGTTTTCTGCGACGTGGACAACACTCTCATCCATCCGGGTGACAGGCTGTCGGAGGTCAACCGGTCGGCGGTAAGGGCCTATGTGGAGGCGGGCGGACCTTTTTCCCTGGCCACGGGCAAGCATCCCTTAAGCATCGCGCCTCTGGTTCGGGATTTGGGGCTGTCCACAACCCAGGTGGCGGGCAACGGGTCCTGCCTGCTGAACAGGGACGGGATCACGGTGCTGGCCGAACTGGGAGAGGCGGCGGAAGCCCTGGCCACAGCCCTTGAGAGCCGGGGGCTGCCCATTGCCGTGTATCGTCCCGCAGGCATCGAAACGGGGAACAGATGGCCCGGAGCTTTGGATGAAATTTTCGATCGCTACGGAGAAATCCGGCCGACGCGGACCCGTCAGCCCGGAGCGGCGCTTAAGATCCTGTGCATCGTGGACGGGGACGACCTGCGGCGCGAAGAGGAACTGCGCCTTTTGGCCTCGGACCTGGGAGTGGAGTGCTGCCGCAGCGATCGCCATTTCCTGGAGTTTCTGCCCATGGGCGGGAACAAGGGAGAGGCCGCCCGCACCGTCATGGCGCGGGCCGGGTGGCCGGTGCTGCATTCCCTGGCCGTGGGCGACACGGAAAACGATGAACCGCTTTTTGCTCTTTGCGGCGCTTGTGCGGCCATAGGAAACGCCGGCGAATGGACGCGCCAGGGTGCGGATTGGACCGTACTTCCGTGCAGGCAGGATGGTGTGGGCGGATTTTTGGACCGGGTGCGTCAGAATCGAGGCTGGGAAGGCCTGCGCTCAGGCATGATCTTCTAAAAAAGCAGGACGAAGCGGTACGCATTTCCACCTCTTCGGCAAAAGAGGTCTCATGCGTCCTGTCTATCCGCCTCATTGAACTCACTGTTGCGGCGGAAAAGGCTCCTCAACACCGTCGTACGCATCAATGTCCGCGTTGCGGATGGCTGTGATGATCTGCTGCAACTGCCCCTCGCTGATCAGATGCTGGGAGTGCAGCCAGTGAAATTTACGTATTTCCTCTTCGGGATCATTGGCGAAATTGATGTTTCCATACCATTCGAGCAGCTGTTTTTTTCTGCGCTCCTGGATTGTCTCCATGATGCGCTCGTACTGCCTGTCGTGGAGCAGGGTGATTTCTCCGGCGTCGGAACTCAGTGATGTCAGCTCGATTTTGCCCAGGGCATGAAGGAGGAAGCACGCGATCCCCGGGAACAGGAAGATGACCCCGAGAGCATCGCCGTGAGCCATTGCATATCCCGCTTGGGCCAGCCCCCAGACTGAAAGGAGAATCCCTCCGTTGAACAGGGTCGCGTTTCGTTCCGTGGACCGGTGCGGGTCCATGCCTATGGACCCGTATGGCAGTTCGAAGGAGTGCGAACCGTAGGCGTCGGTTCTGGTGTATGTCAGGGTGTCGGGTTCGAACCTGAACGTAAAGGTGTTTGAAAAGCGTCGCTGGGTGATAAGCATGGGCGGAATTCTCCTGATTCAAAACCGGTGCATTTGCAAGGGTTAGGTGCTTCGGGCCGGTTTAGTCAAGATTTGCGGCGAATACGTGCCCGGATAACGCTGGCAGGGAGTGTGCGTGACAAGATGCGGAGTGCAGGCAGGAGACCGGAATCGGGAGGAGCAAAAGTCTTTGCGTTTCTTGAAAAGAAAAAAGGCCGCGTAATGCGACCTTGATTTCATGGTGCCGGGGGACAGAGTTGAACTGCCGACACGGGGATTTTCAGTCCCCTGCTCTACCGACTGAGCTACCCCGGCTCAACGGAAGACCGTTACTATGGAAATCAGCCTGCTTTGGCAAGTCCAAAAATGAAATTTGTTAAATTACCAGACAGGGCCGGTGCCCCATCGCGAGACGCGGCGTTTCAGGGCGCATGATGCCGTCGAATTGAAACAGGCTCGGCGGAAAAGAAAAAAGGCCGCGTAAAGCGACCTTAGATTTCATGGTGCCGGGGGACAGAGTTGAACTGCCGACACGGGGATTTTCAGTCCCCTGCTCTACCGACTGAGCTACCCCGGCAACGTGTGGTGAGAGGTGCTTTTATGCAAAGGGTGGGACGAAGGCAAGAGGGAATTTTGCACTTTTCCGAATTTCCTTCATCGCGCCCGGACCAACCCCCTGCAGACCAGTCGTCATCGGGATGGCAGCCCTTTGTTCCACATAGCGATCCCTCTGGATGGCCCGCCCTGCATGACTCGAACATGCGACCAACGGATTCGAAGTCCGCTACTCTATCCAGCTGAGCTAAGGGCGGAATTGGTGATTAATGGTGGTGTTTGTCGGGGCCGTGTTCCTGGTTCAGGAAGTAAACGATCAATCCGACGCAGCAAAGGCCCAAGGCAAGAATAAGTCCAGAAAACATGGGATGCCTCCTCTTGTTGATGATCTAGTCCAAAAACATAAGCGAGATCTTTCTTGACTTCAAGTTCTTTTCTTCACAAGTCCAGGGTCGGGCATGGCGGCGGGGTGGCGTTTTGAGACGGGGAAGAGTATGCGGCCCTGATTGCCTGGAAATCTATTCAAACAACCGGCTTCGGAGTGTTTTATGAAAATACTGAAGTGCAGTCTGTGCATGATCGTTTTCTGTCTTTTTTCTCCTCCTGCCTGGGGCGCAGAGACCCTGACCATGAGTGAGGCGGTGGAGATCGGGCTCAAGTCAAACCCCTCTGTTCTGGCCGCGCGGGAGGCGCTTTCTGCATCGGATTATGCAGTCAAGTCGTCCAAGGCCGCCTTTGGGCCATCCCTGAGCACTCAGTATGGCTACACACGGCTCGATGAGCGGCCGCAGTCCCTTGGGTTCACAGCAGGCACGCTTGACAACTGGGAGCTTGTTTTCAATGTGCACCAGCCGCTGTTCACGGGCTTCAATCTGCTGACGACGCATGAAAAAACCATTTTGCAGAAGGAGCAGGCTGCATCGCAGATCGACAATGTCGAGCTGCAGCTGATCGTTGCCATTCAGGACACTTTTTTGCGATTGTTGCAGGCGCGGGAGAATGTCCGCTCTGCCGAGGATTCTCTGGTTCGGCTGCGATCGCAGTTGAAGGTGAGCTCCGCTTTTTACGAGGTTGGCCTGCGTCCCAAGCTTGATATGCTGCAGGCTGAGGTCGATGTGGCCAATGCCGAACAGCTCATGCTGTCCGCCAAAAACAATGAGGCGACCTTGAACGCGCAGCTTAACACCCTGCTCGGCAAGAGCGTGGATGCGGATGTGGAGTATGTGGGTGAGTTGCGGTATTTTCCCCTGCCGCTAACCCTTGAAGAATGCTTGGAGCGCGCGGGGCTGTACCGTCCTGATCTGCGCATTGCCCGGCAGTCCGTCATGCTGGCCGAAAAGGACAAGGTGCTGGCGGCGGTGCCATATTACCCGCAGGTCGGCGCGGATTTCAACTATGTCCGGGCCGGAGAGGACCCCCTGGTGCACGGCGGAGACTACCATACACCCAGCCAGTGGAACGCGCAGGTTGGAATGAAGTGGACCTTTTTCGAATGGGGAAAGACCTACTACGGGGAAAAGCAGGCAGAAAAAAATGTGAGCCGGTTGGGCCAGGAATACCTGAATCTTGAGAACGATGCGGCATTTCAAGTCAAGAAGAGCTTTTTGCAGATTCAAACTGCCGAAAAGCGCATCTCTGCAGCCAGGCAAGGGCTGATCGCCGCCAAGGAGAGCTTCCGCATGGCCGTGGCCAGATATGAGGCTCAGGTGGGCACCAATACTGATGTGCTCGACGCCCAGGCCAAGCAGACCCTCAGCGAAGCCAGCCTGCATGAGGCGCTGTCGGATTATGAGCGGTCCGTGGCCGAGCTTTATGGGGCCATGGGTCAAAGAAATCCGGAACTTCTGGCACAGTGAGAAATTGCCGGATCCTGTAAAGGGTCCGAATCCAAAACCGCAAAAAGCCGGACCCTGTTTTAGGGCCCGGTTTTTTTAATGCTTTTCCGTCTGGGCATGGCGCATTTCCTTTCCGCCAGCACCGCAAGCTCGGTCAGTCTTTCATCCACGGCAGCATAGATGGAGTTCGGCGAAAAACGGCCGTCTTTCAAACGTTCTCCCGCTCTTTTACCGGTCAGAAATTCCATGGCCTCTTCGATGGTGCTCACGGGGTGGATATGGAACTGCCCGTCCTTTATGGCCTGCAGCACATTGTCCCTGAGCACCAGGTGCACGATGTTGTCCCGAGGCAGCAGGACTCCCTGCTGGCCGGTGAGGCCGCGTCGTCTGCAGACCTCAAAAAAGCCCTCCACCTTGTGCGTGACCCCGCCTACGGCCATGATGGCTCCCGACTGGGAGATGGCCCCGGTGAAGGCCAGATCGAGACGGATCGGCACGTTTGAAAGGGCGGAGAGCAGGGCGGCGAGCTCTGCGCCGGAGGCCGAATCACCGTCGACCTGGGCGTAGCTCTGTTCGAAGCACAGGCTACCGGTCAGGACAAGGGGTTTGTTGCGGGCAAAGAGGTTCACGAAATAGCTTTTGAGAATCATCATGCCCTTGGTGTGGATTGGTCCGCCCAGTTCAGCTTCGCGCTCCAGGTCCATGATGCCGCCGTGACCCACGCCCACCGTGCAGGATATCTGATGAGGCAGGCCCATGACGTAATCCCCCACCTGGGTCACGGACAGGCCGTTGGCCACGCCGACTCCCTGCCCCTGGGTGAGAACCTTGATGGATTTGCGGTCGTATTCCCGCAGGAATTCCTCCTGGTACAGATTAGTCCGGTACTCACGCTCATCCAGGGCCAGCTTGACGATGCCAGCGTCAATGATGCGTTTGTCCTGGCTGATGGCCAAGGCATTGGATTCGATCATGATTTCGCGCAGGTGTGAGAAATGCAGCGACAGTCGCTCCCTGTCTTCGGCCATGCGGGTCGAGTAGTTCACAAGCTCGGAGTAAGCGTCTTTCGTAAACCCACGCAGGCCGGTTTCGCGTCCGGCGCGGTCCAGGGCCTGGGCATATCCGGTGATGGATTCGGGCGTGCGTTCCACGGTATCCTGGATATGAGCCTTGAGCTTGAATATCTTCCGGAACCGTTCATCGTGCATGTAGAGCAGTTCGTATGTCTCATCGTCGCCGATGAGCAGAACCTTGAGGGAAAGCGGAATCGGGTCCGGACTGATGGTGCGCGTGCGCAGCAGGTCATAATGATCCGTGGGGTCGTCCAGGCTCGACTGCTTGGTGCGCAGGCAGCGCAGCAGGCCTTCCCAGGCAGCGGGGTGGTTCAAGAGGTCGTCCACGCGCAGTATGAGAAATCCGCCGTTGGCGCGATGCACCGCCCCGGCCTTGATCAGGGAGAAATCTGTATAGTAGGTGCCCCACTCCGTTTCACGCTCCACGCATCCGAGGAGGTTGAAAAAGCCGGGGTTGATCTCCTTGACCACGGGTGCGCCGGTGATTTCGGAATTGTCCACAAAGAGGTTGACATCATAGCGCTGAAAGAACGAGTCCGACAGGCCTTCGCCCTGCTGTTCCGGGCCGGTGCGGGGTTCACGCTCCTGCCGACCCTGGTAGTGGGGCAGATTTTCGAGGATGTCTTCTTTGAAGGAGTCGAAATATTTCTTAAGGGCCTTGTTTTCGGCAAATTTTTTGTGGATTGGCATAAGCAGGCGGTCCACGAGGCTCGCGGCATGCTCCTGCGCCAACTGCACTTCCTTGGCCCGAAATTCCTGCTCACTTTTGTTGACCAGTCGCGAAAGGTCCGCGATGGTGTTCAGCACGGCACTGCTTTGATCCTTGATGTTTTTTTTCTGGGATGACTCAAGGCGTTCGAATTCTTCCGAACTGAGGACTTTGCCATCCACCAGCGGCGTCAGTGAAACCGCCCCGGTGTCGTCGATGTTCAGGCTGAATCCTTTTTTCTGGGCGGCTTCATCCATTCTGTCCATGAGGTCGTCTCGCACCAGAGCCAGCTTGGTGAAGAGCTTGTTCTGCAGCCGGAGGTAGCTGGCCTGCTCGAAATGGCGCGGCAGGTCGCGGCGAAGACGCTTGACGACGCGTTGCAGGTTCTCTTTGAGGATTTTCCCCTGGCCGGGCGTCAGGCTGACCAGGAGCGGTTTGTCGGGGTTGTCGAAATTGTTCAGGTAGACGAGGTCTGGTGGCGTCGTTCCTGCCTGGGCCCGGGGAAGAAGAAAGTTTTCGACAAGATATGTCCGGCCGAGTCCCGGTTCCCCGGCGACATAAACATTGTATTCCATGCCCGGTATGGAGAGGCCCATTTCAAGGGCCTTGCGGGCCCGGGGCTGGAAAAGGCAAACGGCGCTCGCGTTGTCGCGGATATCGGTGCTGCGCAGGATCTTGCGTGGATCCGGCTCGATCTTGAGTTGACGGACTTTGAGTTCAGGGATGTTTTTCATTGATTCTCGTGCTGCCGGCTTTTGGGCCAGGGTTGTTGATTTCGTGTCCGGGCATAGTTCGAATAGGTTCGGCTGGCAAGCCGACCGATTCGGGCACCATCAAGCTTTGTTTTTGATGAATGTGCGCGCAGGGCTTGGGCAGAGGGGCTTTATAATTTGTCAGGTTAAAAACTTTGGTTGACGCGAAGTTGGGGGGTGTGGTAGCCCCGACTTCGATTTGTGATTTATTGCACGAACGATCTGGGACAGCAAAAACCCATCGAGACGAACACATGCTCTTTAACAAGAAAAATTCTAAACATTTCGAGTCGCTGGGTATTGCTTCCGTGATGGGGCTGCAGCTGGTGTCCGGGGTGGTCGTTGGCTTAGCCATGGGCTACTACCTCGACAAATATTTCGAAACGAAACCGTGGTTGACACTGATTTTTTTGGTGTTCGGCATCATCGCCGGATACAAAAACATGTTCCGCGAATTGCAGCGTATTCAAAAGAAAGAAGCGGAGACCGATGCTCGTAATGATACAGAAAAAGATTGAACGCGTTCTTTATGCCCGGGGATTTCACGTCCCGGAGGTGCGCAAGATGGCGTCGCGTCAGGTCTATATTCTGCTTGGAGTTTTGCCGGCATTGGCGGTTGGCTGGAAAGGCGTGGATCTGGTTACCGGCGTGCTGCTGGGAACCCTTAACTTTCTGGCGCTGGCCAAGTTGATTCAGGAATTGGTCTATTTGCAAAAAAGTGCGGTGGTAGTTCAGATTTTCAGCTTCTACGGACGCATGATGATAACGGCATTGGCTTTCTATATGCTGATAGCTCATCTGGGGTCTTCGGGAGTCTGGCTGCTGATGGGTTTTTCCACGGTACTGATCAATATTTTGCTTTGGGGAATGTCACAATTTTTGGGGAAAACTTCTAAGGAGGCGTAAAAATGGCAGGGGATTTACATCCAATTTTCTTAGTAGAGGAAGTAGTAAAAGCCATTGGTCTCGTGGACGCTCATGGTCACAGCTTGATACCGGGCCAGGTCCTCCACGCGTGGGTGGTCATGGGTGTGCTCATCGTTCTTGGCATATTGGCCACGAAAAAACTCTCCCTTGTTCCTAAAGGGTTGCAGAATTTTTTTGAGCTGCTCATCGAATCACTTGAGAATTTTGTCGTAGCCAACATGGGAGAAGACGGACGAAAGGTCTTTCCGGTACTCGCGACCCTTTTTATTTTCATCCTGTTCAGCAACTACGAAGGCTTGATTCCCGGTCTGGACGCTCCGACTGCGAACATCAACACCACACTGGCCATGGCCGTGTTCGTGTTCGTGTACTACCAGTATTGGGGCTTCAAGCTGCATGGATTCCACTACATCCATCACTTCACCGGCCCGGTGCCGTGGCTTGCTCCGCTTATCTTTCCCATTGAGGTAATCGGGCATTTCGCACGCATGCTTTCGCTCTCTTTGCGACTTTTCGGAAACATCAAGGGTGAGGAAATCGTCCTGGTCCTGCTGTTCATGCTGGCTCCGGTCGTCTCCACTGTTCCGATTTACTTCCTGTTCATGTTGCTGAAAGTCATCCAGGCTCTGGTCTTCTTCATGCTTTCCATGCTGTACCTGAAGGGAGCATTCGAAGAAGCGCACTAATTTGGGGGAAATGGTCTTTTCGACCACTAATCATTATACGTTTTAGGAGGTTTTTGAATCATGCGTAAAGGTTTTCTGTCCGTACTGGCCACTGTCGCTCTGGTAGCTGTCGCTTCTTCCGCATTCGCCGCCGACGCTGCTCCCCAAGTCATCTCCACCATCGCTTGGGCCGCTTCCTTGGGAATGGCCATTGCCGCTGCTGGTTGTGGCATCGCTCAGGGTCTTGCTGTTAAGGCTGCTTGCGAAGGCACCGCTCGCAATCCCGAAGCTTCCGGCAAAATCACTGTTACCATGCTGATCGGTCTTGCTCTGATCGAATCTCTGGCCATTTACGCCCTGGTTGTTAACCTGATCCTGCTGTTCGCCAACCCCTTCGTTGGCTAACTCTGATCGAAAAAAGGGGGAGGCCCAGCCTCCCTCTTTTTTTGCTATTTAAGTGAAATAACTCACGAAGTTATTGTTTGGAGTCATTTTGAAAAGCGCCCATATACCTCGCGCCACGATTCAGCGATTGGCTGTTTACGTACAAGTTTTGGAGACGCTCCTTCAAGAAGGGGATTCCGTTATTTCTTCAGACGGCCTGGCCCGTGCTTGCGGCGTAAATCCTTCGCAGATTCGAAAGGATCTGGCTTATTTTGGTGAATTCGGCGTGCGAGGCGTCGGATACTATGTTCAGGATCTATTGACCGCCATCAAGCAGTCTCTGGGTATCGACCGGACGTGGAACGTCGCATTGGTTGGAGTCGGAAATTTGGGTCGGGCATTGCTTCGGCATGGTATTTTCAGGCGCCGCGGGTTTATTCTTGTGGGAGCCTTTGACTGCGACCCCTTCAAGATCGGCGAGGAAGTCGCCGGCCTGGAGGTTGTCTGTTCGCGTCGTCTCAAGGAAAAAGTCAGTGAACTCGAGATTGAAATAGGAATCATCACCACACCTCCCGAACGAGCTCAGCGTGCCGCCAACTATCTGATTGAAGCGGGCGTGCGGGGCATCGTGAATTTCGCGCCAGCCAGAATTTCTGTCCCGGAAAATGTTGCGGTTGAATACGTGGATTTCATGCACCATATTTTTTCCGTGGCCTTCAATATTTCGATCAATCAGTCCAAGGGTCTTTCCTAACTCCCTTTTTTCCAAAATCAGGTTGCGTGAATTTCGACTTGCCATTCGTCTCCGAGTGGTTTAGTTGTCCTCTCTCTTTTGAAACTGGAGGTTTCCCATGAAGAAAGATTTGCATCCCAAAGTTTATGAAACCGCAGTACGTTGTGCCTGCGGATACGAGTTCACCACCAAGTCCACTGTTGGCGCGGAACTCAATGTTGAAATTTGCTCGCATTGCCATCCTTTTTTTACTGGTGAGCAGCGTTTTATCGATTCGGCCGGTCGTATCGACAGGTTCAGAAAGAAATACGCCAGCTTGGCAAAATAATTGACTGATATTTAGCCAACGTCGAGCAAAGCAATCCAAATGGTCGATAAACTAGAAAGTCTTGCGGCAAAGTACCGCGAACTTGAACGCGAGATGAGCACTCCTGAGATCTTTCAGGACCAGGAGCGCTATCGGAAAATCGCCAAAAAACATGCTGAGCTTGACGAAGTCGTCAAGGCTTTTGAGCTTTACAAGACCTTGCTCCGCGAGATGGCTGAAAATCAGGAGCTGGCCAAGGATTCTGACCCTGAACTTTGCGAGATGGCCCAGGCGGAGATCGTTCTGCTCAAAGCCAGAATCGAGGCACAGGAGAAGGAGCTCAAACAGCTTTTGACCCCGAAGGATCCCCTGGATGAGAAAAATATCATCCTTGAGATACGTGCCGGCACCGGCGGTGAAGAGGCAGCTCTCTTTGTCGCCGATATTTTCAGGATGTACTCCCGCTACGCGGAGTTGCGTTCCTGGCGCGTGGAAGTTTTGAGCAGCAGTGAGACGGGGAGTGGCGGTTTCAAGGAAATTATTGCTTCCGTCTCCGGAACCAACGTGTACAGCAAGCTCAAGTTCGAATCGGGTGCGCATCGGGTGCAGCGTGTCCCTGCAACGGAAAGTCAGGGCCGGATTCACACCTCGGCCATCACTGTTGCGATCCTGCCGGAAGCCGAAGAAGTCGATGTAAAGATCGACCCGAGCGATATCCGGGTGGATGTGTTCCGCTCTTCCGGACCTGGCGGGCAGTCGGTCAACACCACAGACTCGGCCATCCGCATCACCCATCTTGCCACAGGCCTGGTTGTCATTTGTCAGGACGAGAAGTCGCAACACAAGAACAAGGCCAAGGCGCTCAAAGTGCTCAGGTCCAGACTTCTGCAGGCCGCCCAGGATGAGACCAAAAAGGCATATGATGACAATCGAAAGTCACAGGTGGGTTCCGGCGATCGATCAGAACGCATCCGGACCTACAATTACCCTCAGGGGCGTGTGACCGACCACCGCATCAACCTTACACTTTATAATCTTGATCAGGCAATGGAGGGTCACATTGAGGAGATCATCGATGGCCTGGTTCAGCATTATCAAGCAGAAGCCATGAAAGAAAGCTGAGGAAACTCGGCTTTTTTCTTGTCCATGCCTTCCCGCAAAACACTACTCGATCACTGGGAACGACTGCTGCTGCAAAGCGGAGTCGATTCTCCCCGCCTTTCGGCGCAGGTGCTGCTTGCACATGTTCTTGGCATGGATCGGCTCGACATGCTCCTTGATGTTAAGGCGCCCGTGGACGATTATTGCCGATTGCGGATGGAAGAACTCGGACATCGGCGGATGCAAGGCGAACCCGTGGCCTACCTTGTCGGTGAAAAAGAGTTTTACGGGTTTACCTTCCACGTATGTCCCAGTGTGCTCATCCCCCGGCCCGAAACCGAGCTTATTGTCGATCGACTGGTTGAATCGCTGGACAGAAATGCATGTTTGCGCGTCCTGGATATTGGCACCGGAAGCGGGGCTCTGGCAGTATCGTGCGCCAACCTTTTTCCCAATTTTCACGTGACGGCGGTGGACATATCCCTTGAAGCGCTCAAGGTTGCCCGCAAAAATGCGCAGCTTCATGATGTTCTGGACAGGATTTTGTTTTTGCAGGGCGACCTTCTTGAAGCTCTACGCATCGATTCTTTTGATCTTGTCTTGGCGAATCTTCCTTATGTTCCGCTGGCCACTAAAGAAGCACTTAGCCGGGAAGTCCTCAACTACGAACCGCAAAGCGCGCTCTTTTCCGGTCCTGACGGGCTCGACTGTTACCGTGCGTTGGCCCGGTCTCTTTGCGGCAGCATGAAGCCCGGAGCTTTACTGCTGTGTGAAATTGATCAAAGCCAAGGTCTGGCCGTGATCGATCTGTTTTCAGGAATCTCGCAAAAAGTACGGATTTTAAAAGATTATGCAGGGCTTGATCGACTGGCGGTTGTTGTTTTTTAGCACCTGTCGTGTTGTTTGAAGGGAACGTTTTCGATGCCGGTTTGTGCTTTTTGATATTAAAGTATGAAATTACAAGAAGATACAGTCTTGGCTTTTGTGGCATGAAGTTTGATAACGAGTGGGTATGAAACAGACTACACTACGAAAAGAAGTTCGATGCTCCGGTGTCGGTTTGCATAGCGGCCAGAAGGTTGAAATGGTGCTCAAGCCCGCCCCCGCTGATACGGGAGTTATATTTTCGCTGTTGACCAAGAACGGCCGTCAGGTCGTAGTGCCGGAACCCGGTCGAGTAGTGGGTACAGGATTGGCCACGACTTTGGGCACCGACAGGGCCAAGGTTTCCACGGTGGAGCACCTCCTTGCCGCCCTGGTCGGTCTGGAAATAGACAATGTTCTGGTCGAAGTGGACGGGGAAGAAATCCCCATTCTTGACGGAAGCGCATCCGTATATGTGTATCTGATCAATTCCGCCGGAATCCGGGTGCTCGATCGTCCGCGCGAGGTCGCCAAGATCAAGCGCTCCCTTGTCTTCGAGCAGGAGGGCAAGCGTGTGGTTGCCAAGCCTTTCAACGGCTTGAAGATTGATTACCGCATAAGTTTCCCGCATCCGCAGATTGGCACGCAGAATTTTTGTTTCGAATCGACCCCGCTCACTTTCTCCCACCGCATCGCTCGAGCCAGAACTTTTGGTTTCATGAAGGATGTGGAATGGTTGCAGAAAAATGGCCTGGCCCTTGGCGGGTCGCTCGAAAATGCAGTTGTGTTTGATGACTACGGAGTGGTCAACCCGGAAGGACTGCGTTTCGCGGACGAGATGGTGCGTCATAAGATCTTGGATTTCATGGGCGACATCGCTGTTGGAAGTCACCGCTTGTGGGGGCATTTTGAAGTCTCCTGTTCCGGGCACGATTTCAATAACAAATTTATGCGCTATCTCTTTGATAACCAGTCGGAGTATCTGGACTTTGTTGCTCTCGAAGATCCTGCGAGCGTTACCACCTGTCCCGACCCCGTGCTCATGCCTGCCGGGGTGCCTGCCTGGGCTTAAGCAAAGCGCCGCAAGGCGCTTTTTTTAATTTCCTGAAAAATAATGCTTGCCTTTGAGTTTGAATGCTCATAATGACTTCGTTCTCACGGGCTGGCGTAGCTCAACTGGTAGAGCAGCTGACTTGTAATCAGCAGGTTGCGGGTTCAAGTCCCATCGCCAGCTCCAGGTGATGGAGGGGTTCCCGAGTGGCCAAAGGGAACAGACTGTAAATCTGTCGGCGTACGCCTTCGGAGGTTCAAATCCTCCCCCCTCCACCAAGAAAAGCCGTGAAAACCAGTAGGAGACAGAGATGAAGCTGTCGCCTGACTACTGAGATGAAAAGCGGGAGTAGCTCAATGGCTAGAGCATCAGCCTTCCAAGCTGAGGGTTGCGGGTTCGAGTCCCGTTTCCCGCTCCATTCCTCGTCTCACCAGTCTTGCGCCTCCATTTTTCCTCATCTTGTCTCAAGAAGCACTCACTTATACATATATAGTAATTCGTAATTTTATTAGGGGGTAATGTATGGCCAAGCAAAAATTTGAAAGAAAGAAGCCGCACGTCAATATCGGTACGATTGGTCATATCGACCACGGCAAGACGACATTGACCGCTGCAATCACGAAGATTGCAAGCCTGAAGGGCGGCGGATCCTTTGTAGCGTTCGATGAGATCGACAAGGCTCCTGAAGAGAAGGAACGCGGTATCACCATTGCAACCGCGCACGTCGAGTACGAGACCGCCAATCGTCACTATGCTCATGTGGATTGCCCCGGTCACGCCGACTACATCAAGAACATGATCACCGGTGCCGCCCAGATGGATGGTGCGATCATCGTTGTTGCAGCCACCGACGGTCCCATGCCCCAGACTCGTGAGCACATCCTGCTCGCCCGTCAGGTAGGCGTTCCTTACGTCGTGGTGTTTCTGAACAAGGTAGACCTTGTTGACGACGAAGAGTTGATCGAACTGGTCGACATGGAAGTGCGTGAACTCTTGTCCAAGTACGAGTTCCCCGGCGATGACGTTCCGGTCATCCGTGGCTCCGCGCTGAAGGCTCTTGAAAGCGACAGCGCCGACGCCGAGGATGCCAAGTGCATTCTTGAGCTGCTGGACGCCTGCGATTCATACATTCCCGCGCCGACTCGCGAGACCGATAAGCCTTTCCTGATGCCTATCGAAGACGTGTTCTCCATTTCCGGTCGCGGCACGGTCGTTACCGGTCGTGTAGAGCGCGGCATCGTTCGTGTTGGCGAGGAAGTCGAGATCGTCGGCATCACCGACACCCGCAAGACGACCTGCACCGGTGTTGAAATGTTCCGCAAGCTTCTTGACGAAGGTCAGGCCGGCGACAACATCGGCGCCCTGCTTCGCGGCGTTAAGCGCGACGATGTGGAACGCGGTCAGGTCTTGGCCAAGCCGGGCAGCATCACCCCGCACACGAAGTTCTCTGCGGAAGTGTATGTCCTGAGCAAGGAAGAAGGCGGCCGTCACACACCTTTCTTCTCCGGCTATCGTCCCCAGTTCTATTTCCGTACGACAGACATCACCGGTGTGGTGACTCTGGATGAAGGCATAGAAATGATCATGCCTGGTGACAACACGACTTTCCATGTGCACCTGATCAATCCGATCGCCATGGAAAAGGGTCTTCGCTTCGCAATTCGCGAAGGTGGACGTACCGTTGGCGCTGGTGTTGTTTCCGAAATCGTGGAGTAAATAATGCGCATCAATATCCTTCTTGCTTGTGGTGATTGCAAGCGTAGAAACTACGCAACTCAGAAAAACAAAAAGAACACAACTACAAAGCTCGAGCTGAGCAAGTTTTGTCCTTTTTGCGGAAAGCACACAAAGCATCGCGAATCTAAATAGTGTAATGCAGATGCTGCCAATGCGGCATCTGCATTGAAAATTTCCCTCACGCAGGCCAGTAGCTCTAACGGTAGAGCGTCGGACTCCAAATCCGAGGGCTGGGGGTTCGAATCCCTCCTGGCCTGCCATACATTTACTAGCGATGGACAAAATGAAAAAGAATGCCGAAGCAGAATTGCAAAAACAAGGAATCATGCAGAAGTTAACAGATCTGCGCGTATTCTTTGACCAAGCAAAAGTGGAGCTGAAGAAAGTTGTTTGGCCTGACAAGCAGGAGACCATCAGTACCAGTTCGGCGGTTTTGTTGTTGGTTGTCGTAATGGCACTCTTTCTTGGCGTCGTGGATTTGGTATTGACCAAAATCATTGCCGCCGTTCTGTCCTAAGGCGAGGCCATCATGAGCGACGAACCTAAGGCGCGCTGGTACATAATTCACACATACTCGGGATTTGAACAGCGGGTGGAGCAGACGATCAAAGAAATGATCCGTACCGGACAGGCCAAGGGCCTGGTAGAGGAAGTGATTGTTCCGACGGAAAAGGTGGTTGAACTGATCAAGGGTCAAAAGCGCACCTCCACGCGCAAGTTTTATCCTGGTTATGCAATGGTCAAAATGGTGTTTACGGATGATTCCTGGCACATGATTCAGTCCATTCCGAAAGTTACGGGATTCATTGGCGGGAAAAGCCGTCCGGTGCCGCTTACGGACAAAGAAGCTCAGAGAATTCTGGCTACGATTGAAACCAGGAAAGAGCAGCCAAGACCAAAATTTCATTTTGAACGTGGTGATGATGTCCGCGTGATTGACGGGCCTTTTGCAAATTTCAATGCCACGGTTGAAGATGTGAATTACGATAAAGGCAAATTGCGTGTCTCGGTATCTATTTTTGGAAGACAAACGCCGGTTGAGCTTGATTTTGTTCAGGTGACCAAAGGCTGATAATTTTTTAGATATGAGGTAGTGTTATGGCCAAAAAAATTAATGCAATAATCAAACTGCAACTTCCCGCAGGAGCTGCGAACCCTTCACCCCCGGTTGGTCCCGCCTTGGGTCAGCATGGTGTGAATATCATGGAGTTCTGCAAGGCGTACAACGCCAAGACTCTCAATGATAAGGGTACGATCATTCCGGTTGAGATCACGGTCTTTTCCGACCGTTCTTTCACCTTCATCACCAAGACTCCTCCGGCTGCAGTGCTTTTGGTCAAGGCTGCCAAATTGCAAAAAGGATCTGGTGAGCCCAACAAGAAAAAGGTTGGGAAGGTGAGCATGGCTCAAATTGAGGAAATTGCGAAGATCAAGATGCCCGACCTTTCGGCTTATGATCTGAATGCGGCATGCAAGACCATTATGGGCACTGCACGCAGCATGGGAATTGAAGTGGAATAAGGGAGTAAGCGAGCTATGCCCAAGCACGGAAAAAAATTTCAGAAAGTATTTGAGGCCATTGACGGTCTCAAGATGTACGATGTGACTGAAGCTGTCGAGCTGGTTCTCAAAAGCTCGTATGCCAAGTTTGATGAGACCGTTGATGTCGCAGTAAATCTTGGAGTCAATCCCAAGTACTCCGATCAGATGGTCCGTGGCGCTGTGTCCATGCCTCACGGCCTGGGAAAGACTGTCCGCGTGGTCGCCTTCTGTAAGGGTGAAAACGAGGAAAAGGCCTTGGCCGCCGGTGCCATTGCGGCAGGTGGCGATGAACTGGTCGAGAAGATCAAGGGCGGTTGGCTCGAGTTCGACAATGCAGTAGCCACTCCGGACATGATGGGACACGTCGGCAAGATCGGCAAGATCCTCGGCCCTCGCGGCCTCATGCCCAATGCGAAGACCGGCACTGTTACCGTCGAACTGGAGAAAGCCATCCAGGAACTGCTCGCGGGCAAGGTCGAGTTCCGTGTGGACAAGGCTGGCGTCATCCACGCTCCCATCGGCAAGGTATCCTTCGGCTCCGAGAAGCTGCTTGGCAACCTGCGTACGGTAGTCGATGCGCTGATCAAGCTCAAACCCTCCACCGCCAAGGGTACGTATGTGAAGGCAGTGTCCCTGTCCTCCACCATGGGACCGGGCGTCAAGGTTGACGCTGCTTCCCTGCGCAAAGCGGGCGAATAAGTTTCAAAACAAGTAGATGAGTCAGAGAATGCAGGTGGATCTTCCTTAATATCCTGCTGAGACTGCTTTGGCTCAGTCTGCCTAGCTATAGAGAGGTATGTGGTGAATAGGGCAGAAAAAGCAAAAATCATCGATGGCCTGAAGGAGAGGGCTGACAAGGCGAGCATCGCCATTGTCACGGATTTCCATGGGCTCAAAGTGGCAGAGCTTACTCCCTTGCGTGCAAAATTGCATGAAGCGGGGTGCGACTATCAGGTCGTGAAGAATACTCTGGCACGGAAAGCTTTCATGGAAGGACCACATGTAGTACTCAATGATCATTTGAAGTACAACTGTGCCGTGGCTTTCGGTTATGACGACCCTGTCGTCGCTGCAAAGGTCCTGGTTGAGTTTGCAAAGAAGAACGATAAGTTTTCCGTGCGTTATGCCAGTCTGGAAGGCAAGTTTCTGGAAGAGGCTTCCATAAAGGCCCTTTCTGAACTGCCCGGACGTGAACAGCTGCTTGCATCTGTTCTGGGCACGATGAACGCGGTACCGCAGAATTTCGTTTCTCTCTTTGCCAATGTTGTGAGAGGCATGGTCAACGTTCTGACCGCTCTCAAAGACAAAAAAGAAGTTTGAGCCAAAGCTAATATTTAGGAGGATAAAATGTCTGATATCACCAAAGAACAGGTTGTCGAATTCATCGCTAACATGACTGTGTTGGAACTCTCCGTCTTCATCAAGGAACTCGAAGAGAAGTTCGGCGTATCCGCCGCAGCTCCCGTGGCCGCTTTTGCCGCCGCTCCTGCCGCCGCTGCCGAAGCCGCTGAAGAAGAGAAGACCGAATTCGACGTTGTCCTGACCGAAGCCGGCGCCAACAAGATCGGCGTCATCAAGGTTGTGCGCGCTCTGACCAGCCTGGGCCTGAAAGAAGCCAAGGCCAAAGTCGACGAGACTCCTTCCGTGATCCTGGAAGCCGCTGCCAAGGACGCCGCCAACGACGCCAAGAAGCAGCTTGAAGAAGCTGGTGCAAAGGTTGAAATTAAGTAGTTTTTTGCTTTCTGTTTGACTTTTCGTAAAGAGTGTAAGGGGAAAAAAACCTCTTACACTCTTTACGCCTTTTTGTGTAACACCACGCCTTAAGCGTCAGCATATGCGACTGAGTGATACTTCACCATAGCTACTCTCCCTTTGGTCCCAGAACGCTTTGCCTGCCCAGCAACATCCCATTTCCTGAGGGGAAACGATGAACAAACTGATCAAGAAATTCGGACGAATTAAAGATTCCATTGATATCCCTCATCTTTTAAGCCTTCAGCTTGATTCGTATAATAAATTTCTGCAGACTGATGTCCCGCCCAGCATGCGCACGGATATCGGTCTCGAAGGCGTTTTTCGTTCTGTTTTTCCGATTCATGATTTCAATAAGACGGCCACCCTGGAATATGTCAGCTACGATATCGGCAAGCCAAAATACGATGTCGATGAATGCATCGCCAAGGGTCTAACCTTCGAAGCTCCCTTGCGGATCAAGGTCCGCCTTGCCGTGTACGATGTCGATGAGGCGTCCGGCAGTCGCACCATCCACGACATCAAGGAGCAGGACATATATTTCGGAACGATCCCGCTCATTACCCAGAAGGGAACGTTTTTGATCAATGGCACCGAACGGGTCATTGTTAACCAGCTGCAGCGTTCGCCCGGCATCATCTTCGAACATGATTCCGGCAAGACCCACTCCAGCCGCAAGATCCTGTACAGCTGCCGCATTATTCCCATGCGCGGATCCTGGCTGGATTTTGATTTCGATCACAAAGACATCCTCTATGTGCGCATCGACCGCCGCCGCAAAATGCCCGCCACGATTTTGCTCAAGGCCATGGGCATGACCAGCGAGGACATCCTCGACTATTATTATGCCAAAGAGACTTTCCGTCTGGAAGGAACCTCCGTGCTGCGCCGTGTCGAAGACTATAACTTCCGCAAGGAACTGGCCCATGCCGATGTAGTGGCACCTGACGGAAGCGTGATTGTTGCTGCCGGCAAGGCTCTTACAAAGGGCATGTGGAAGCGGATGATCAAGGCCGGGATCGAATATTACGAGGTTCGTCCCGATACGCTTGAGACGGAATATGCAGCCAAGGACATCGTCGATCCCGGGACCGGAGAAGTCATCCTGCGTGCAGGAGACCCATTTGTCGCAACCGCTGTGGAAAAATGTCTGGCCGCAGGCATTGTCGAACTGGGTGCGATATTTTCCTCTGGCGCCGAGGCGTCCGCGTGTTTGCGCGACACCCTGGCCATGGACAAATGCGAAGATTTGGAAAGCGCACAGATTGACATCTACAAGCGTCTGCGTCCCAGTTCTCCGCCCACGGCCGAGATTTCAGCAAGCTTCTTCGACAACCTGTTCAGGAATGCGGACTATTATGATCTTTCACCTGTCGGGCGTTACAAGCTCAATTCCCGCCTGGGACTGAGTCTGCCCATTGACCACCGCACTTTGTCCAACGACGACATCTTCCGGTCGGTCAAGAAGCTCATCCAGCTCAAGGACTCGCACGGTCCCGCCGATGACATCGATCATCTTGGCAACCGTCGTGTCAGGCCCGTTGGCGAGTTGGTGGAGAATCAGTACCGCATCGGCCTGGTACGCATGGAGCGTGCAATCAAGGAGCGCATGAGCCTGCAGGAAGTCGCGACACTCATGCCGCACGACCTGGTCAATCCCAAGCCGGTCACTGCCGTGCTGAAGGAATTTTTTGGCACCTCGCAGCTTTCACAGTTCATGGATCAGACCAATCCCTTGTCCGAGGTTACGCACAAGCGTCGTCTGTCCGCCCTGGGACCCGGAGGTCTGACCCGTGAGCGCGCAGGATTCGAGGTTCGCGACGTTCATCTCAGTCATTACGGTCGCATCTGCCCCATTGAAACTCCGGAAGGCCCGAACATCGGTCTTATCGTTTCCCTGACCACGCACGGGCTGGTGAACGATTACGGTTTCATTGAGACGCCGTATCGTGTGGTCAAGGACTCAACCGTTACGGACGAGATCCAGTACATGGAGGCTTCCACCGAAAGCGGGCACATCATCGCCCAGGCCAACGCGCTGTTTGGCGATGACCGTCAGTTCATCAACGCTCAGGTCGAGGCTCGGGTTGAGGGCGAGTTCGCCATTGTGCCACGCGAAGAAGTGACCCTCATGGACATTTCTCCCGGGCAGATCGTGTCCATTTCTTCGGCTCTGATTCCTTTTCTGGAGCACGATGACGCCAACCGCGCATTGATGGGTTCGAACATGCAGCGTCAGTCGGTTCCGCTGCTGGTGACCGAGGAGCCCCTGATCGGTACCGGCATCGAGGGCAAGGTCGCCCAGGATTCCGGAAGCTGTCTTTTGGCTGAAGGGGACGGCGAAATCATGTATGTGGACGCGGATCGGGTTATCGTCGCCTATACTGACGACCTGTACCCCGAAGCTGGCGGCGTACGTTTTTACGAAGTGCAGAAATACCACAAGTCCAACCAGAACAGCTGCTTTGGCCAGAAGCCCCGGGTTCAGATCGGGGACAAGGTCAAGAAGGGCGCAGTTCTGGCTGATGGCCCGGCAATTCATAACGGAGAGCTGGCCCTGGGCAAGAACCTGCTTGTGGCCTTCATGCCCTGGTGTGGATACAACTACGAAGACTCCATCCTGATTTCAGAGCGGGTCGTGAAAGAAGATGTCTACACCTCCATCCACATCGAGGAATTTGACGTTTTCGCCCGTGACACCAAGCTCGGTCCCGAGGAAGTCACCCGCGACATTCCCAACGTCGGTGAAGAAATGCTGCGCAATCTCGACGAGAGCGGCATTATTCGCATCGGTGCACGAGTCAAGCCGGACGACATTCTGGTCGGCAAGATCACGCCCAAGGGCGAGACGCAGCTGACACCGGAAGAGCGCCTCCTGCGGGCCATTTTTGGAGACAAGGCGCGCGACGTGAAGAACACGTCTCTCAAGGTACCGCCGGGAATCGAGGGCACGGTTATCGACGTCAAGGTTTTCAACCGCCGATCCGGAGACAAGGACGAGCGGACGCACCTGATCGAGAATTACGAGCTCGAACGCATCGACGTGCGCGAGAGACAGCACGCCGCTGCCCTGACCGAAGCCACCCGGCGCAAAATCTGGGAAGTCTGCAAGGGTAAGAGCGTAGCCAAGACCATCATGGGCAAGCGCAAGGGCGAAGTGCTTCTTGAGGCCAACCAGCCCATAAAAGAAGATGTTTTTGCCGAAATTCCGCTCAAGAAGCTTGCCGGCGCTTTCGCAGCCAAGGATGTCAACGAAGCCGTAAAGGTGCAGCTCGATTATTTCGATCTGCAGCTCAAATTCGTCAAGGACGTTTACGAGAGCAAGCGTGGCAAGGTCACCGAGGGTGACGATCTGCCTCCGGGCGTCATCAAGATGGCCAAGGTTTATGTTGCCGTGAAGCGCAAGCTCAATGTCGGTGACAAAATGGCAGGCCGTCACGGCAACAAGGGTGTTGTCTCCAACATCCTGCCTGAAGAGGACATGCCGTTCTTTGCCGACGGAACATGCATGGACGTTGTTCTGAATCCGCTGGGCGTACCTTCGCGTATGAACATTGGTCAGATCATGGAGACGCATCTGGGTTGGGCGGCCAAGTCTCTTGGCCAGCAGATCGCGGCCATGGTCGATGAAGGCGTGGCCAAGGTGCGCAGCGAAATCAAGGACATCTTTGATTCTCCCGAGACTTCGGCGCTGCTTGATAGCATGACGGATGACGAAGTCATTGAAGCCGCCCGGGATTTGAATCGCGGCATAATCATGAAAACTCCCGTTTTTGACGGCGCCGATGAGAGTGAGATCTGGGCGCTGCTCAAGAGAGCAGGACTGCCCGAAGACGGCAAGGCGCTGCTTTTTGACGGTCGCACCGGAGTGCCTTTCCACAACAAGGTCACTGTCGGTTATATGTATTATTTAAAGTTGCACCACCTGGTTGACGAGAAAATTCATGCCCGCTCGACGGGTCCGTACTCCCTGGTCACCCAGCAGCCCCTCGGCGGCAAGGCCCAGTTCGGCGGACAGCGTCTTGGTGAAATGGAAGTCTGGGCACTGGAAGCATATGGCGCTGCCTATCTTCTGCAGGAGTTTTTGACGGTCAAATCCGATGATGTGAACGGTCGTGTGAAGATGTATGAAAAGATTGTGAAGGGATCCAATTTCCTCGAAAGCGGAATGCCCGAATCATTCAACGTATTGGTCAAGGAAATGATGGCGCTGGGTCTTGAAGTCACCCTCGTGGAAGACGACAAGAAGCGCCCGAGGAAGAGATGATCCCTCGGCAAGACCGGCCACAGCATTTCAATTCGACCAAAGCAAGAGGAATACACGATGAGTCTTGATGATCTTTTTACACAACGGGGCAGTGCATCCAGCTCTTTCAATAGCCAGAATCTCAAAGCGATCGGAATCAACGTCGCTTCTCCGGAGAAGATTCGCGAATGGTCTTTCGGTGAAGTAAAAAAACCCGAAACGATTAACTATCGCACATTCAAGCCGGAACGGGACGGCCTTTTCTGCGCCAAAATTTTTGGCCCGGTCAAGGACTACGAGTGCAACTGCGGAAAATACAAGAGAATGAAGCATCGCGGCATTGTCTGCGAGAAATGCGGTGTCGAAGTAATCGCTTCCAAGGTCAGACGCGAAAGAATGGGGCATATCGAACTTGCTGCCCCAGTTGCTCATATCTGGTTCTTGAAGTCTCTTCCCTCCAAGATCGGCACCTTGCTTGATATGACCATGGCCGATCTGGAAAAGGTGCTTTATTTTGATTCATACATAATTCTGGATCCGGGTGAGACGACCTTGCTGAAGAAGCAGGTCATCTCCGAAGAACAGTATTTTCAGATTCTCGATCACTACAACGACAACGCCATAACGGTCGGCATGGGCGCTGAATCCATCAAGATCCTGCTGCAGGAAATTGATTTGGCGAGCCTGCGAGTGGAACTGCGCGAAGAGTCTCAGTCCACCCGTTCCCAGACCAAGAAAAAGAAGTTGGCCAAGCGCCTGAAAATCGTCGAGGCTTTCCTTGAATCCGGAAACAAGCCCGAATGGATGGTCATGGACGTGATCCCGATCATTCCGCCCGAGCTGCGCCCCCTGGTTCCCCTCGACGGCGGCAGGTTTGCCACGTCCGACCTGAATGATCTCTATCGCCGCGTCATCAACCGCAACAACCGGTTGAAGCGGCTTCTGGAGCTTGGTGCTCCGGACATCATCATCCGCAACGAAAAGCGCATGTTGCAGGAGTCCGTGGACGCACTCTTCGACAACGGCCGTCGCGGTCGCGCCATAACCGGCACCAACGGCCGTCCGCTCAAATCCTTGTCCGACATGATCAAGGGCAAGCAGGGCCGCTTCCGTCAGAACCTTTTGGGCAAACGCGTCGACTATTCCGGTCGTTCCGTCATCGTTGTCGGCCCGTACCTGAAACTGCATCAGTGCGGTCTGCCGAAGAAGATGGCTCTGGAACTCTTCAAGCCCTTCATCTATTCCAAACTTGAGGAGCGGGGTTATGCCAGCACCATCAAGAGCGCGAAAAAGATGGTCGAGCGCGAGGAGATCGCCGTATGGGATATCCTCGAAGAGGTCGTGCGTGAATATCCGATTCTGCTGAACCGTGCACCGACACTGCATCGTCTGGGTATTCAGGCCTTCGAACCGATTCTGGTCGAGGGAAAGGCGATACGTCTGCATCCGCTGGTGTGTACGGCTTTCAACGCCGACTTTGACGGTGACCAGATGGCCGTGCATGTGCCTCTTTCTGTGGAGGCTCAGATCGAATGCCGCGTGCTCATGATGTCAACGAACAACATTCTGTCTCCGGCCAACGGTTCTCCGATCATCGTGCCTTCTCAGGATATCGTCCTTGGCCTGTACTTTCTGACTGTGGAGCGTCCTTTCGAACGGGGCGAAGGCATGATTTTCGCCGATCCCGACGAGGTCATCTGCGCTTTTGATGCAGACCACGTGGAATTACATGCCCGGATCAAGGTCCGCATCGACGGAGCCTTGGTCGAGACCACTCCCGGCCGCATCATCATCCGCGAGATCGTGCCGTCGGAAGTTCCTTTCGAGGTCTATAACCGCGAGATGAGCAAGAAGGTTATCGGCCGTCTGGTGGGCGAAGCCTACCGTCTGGCCGGCACCAAGGCCACGGTCATTCTTTGCGACAAGCTGAAGGATTTGGGCTTTGAGTATTCCACTCAGGCCGGCATCACCGTTGGCGTGAAGGATCTTACCATCCCGCCTGCCAAGTCAGGAATTCTGGATCGCTCCCACACCGAGGTTTCGGATATCGAGCAGCAGTACCGCGAGGGCATCATCACCCGCACGGAAAAATACAACAAGGTTGTTGACGTCTGGACCAAGGCAACCAATGACGTGGCCGACGCCATGATGCTGGAGCTCAAGTACGACACTGTGCAAAATCCGAAGCAGGACGATTCCGCACACGTGAAGCATGCTCTTCGCTGGGAAGTTTCCAAGCTCAAGGAAGAGCGCTGCAACAGCTTTAACTCTGTGTTCATGATGGCCAACTCAGGCGCCCGAGGCAACCAGGATCAGATGCGCCAGCTGGCAGGCATGCGCGGCCTGATGGCCAAGCCTTCCGGCGAAATCATCGAAACGCCCATCACCTCTTCATTCCGTGAAGGGTTGACCATTCTGCAGTACTTCACGTCCACACACGGCGCACGTAAAGGTCTGGCCGATACCGCGCTTAA
The DNA here is from genome assembly GCA_041690155.1 of Desulfomicrobium sp. Classification (GTDB taxonomy): domain Bacteria; phylum Desulfobacterota; class Desulfovibrionia; order Desulfovibrionales; family Desulfomicrobiaceae; genus Desulfomicrobium. The sequence goes on from JAWLHW010000001.1 coordinate 39,671, forward strand.
AACCGCGAACTCGGGTTACCTGACGCGCCGCCTGGTCGACGTTGTGCAGGACGTTATTGTCAGCGAGCATGATTGCAAAACGGTTGACGGCATTGAGCTTACCCACGTCACCAAGAGCGGTGAAATCACCGTGCGCCTGAGTGAGCGCGTTCTTGGCCGGACAGCCATGTACAATATCCTTGATCCGGAAACCGGCGAGGTCTTCATCCCCGCCAATGCCATGATCAACGAAGAACTTGTCGCCGAAATCGAGCGCCGCAACATCTCAACCATTACCATTCGCTCTGCACTGACCTGCAAGGCCAAGCACGGTGTGTGCGCCCTGTGTTATGGTCGTGACCTGGCGCGAGGCCACCTGGTCAACGTCGGTGAGGCCGTGGGCATTATCGCCGCGCAGTCCATCGGTGAGCCGGGAACGCAGCTGACCATGAGGACATTCCACATCGGTGGTACGGCCTCCAAGGAAATCGAGCAGAGCAAATATGAAGCACTGAACAAAGGGCGAATTGTGCTCTCACGCGTGCGTACCGTTACCAATAACCGCGGAGAGCGCATGGTTCTCGGCAAGAGCGGCCAGTTGCGCATTGTCGATGACCAGGGCGTCGAGCGCGAAAAATACGCATTGCCTTCCGGGGCGAAGCTGTATTTTGAAAACGGCGCCGAGGTCAAAAAAGGCGATCGTCTCGCGGAATGGGATCCGTTCAACGAGCCCTTTGTCACGGATGTCGAGGGCGTGGTTCATTTCACTGACATCATTGAAGGCCGCACCGCTCAGGAGCGCATAGATGAGGCCACGGGCAAGTCGACCCTGACCGTTATCGAATTCAGATCTTCGAGCTTCCGGCCCGGAATCTCCATTTGCGACGAGAATGGCGTTTGCAAGACCAAGCCGGACACAGGCACCCAGACTTCCTATGCCCTGCCTGTCGGGGCCATCGTCATGGTCAACGACGGTGATGTGGTCCAACCGGGCGACATTATCGCACGTAAGCCCCGCGAAACCATGAAGACCAAGGACATCGTCGGTGGTTTGCCGCGTGTTGCCGAACTCTTCGAAGTGCGCAAGCCAAAGGATCAGGCAATTTTGTCTGAAATTGACGGCATCGTGAGCTTTGGTCCCGATTCAAAAGGCAAGCGCAAATTGATTGTCGAGCCTGAAGTTGGAGATGCCCGCGTCTACCTTATCCCCAAAGGCAAGCATATCAGCGTCGGCGAAGGCGACTTCGTGGAGAGCGGGGAGTTACTTACCGAGGGCACGCCGGATCTTCACGATCTGCTCAAGGTCAAGGGTGAAAAATTCCTGGCCTTCTACCTGGTTGAGGGTGTGCAGGACGTTTACCGTTTCCAGGGTGTTTACATCAATGACAAGCACATCGAGATCATTGTCCGCCAGATGCTCAAGAAACTGCTCGTCATTGATCCGGGCGAGACGGGACTGCTTATGGGCGAGCAGGTCGACAAGGCCAAGTTCGCCAAGATCAATGCCAAGTGCGTAGGCACGGGCATGCAGCCGGCTGTCGCTGAACCCTTGGTGCTCGGCATTACGCAGGCTTCCTTGTCCACGGAATCGTTCATCTCCGCGGCGTCCTTCCAGGAGACGACAAAGGTTCTGACCGAAGCCGCGTTGATAGGCAAAAAAGACTATCTCTACGGCCTCAAGGAAAATGTTATTGTCGGCAGATTGGTCAATGCCGGAACGGGATTCAGATCTTATATTGAAAATGATATTGTGGTCCCGGATCAGCCGGAAAGCCCGGATAAGTTCCTGGAAGATCTGGAGAAAGATCCGTTTTTCATGGGACAATAACTTTTTATTGTCTCGGCAGTTGAGTTGACAGGGGGGGGGAGTTCAATTATGAACCCCCTTCTCAAAATGTTTATTAATGGAGTTTGAAATGCCCACAATTAATCAGTTGGTCCGTAAAGCGCGGGTCCTCCAGGTGAAAGGCACAAAAAGAGCTGCGCTGCAGGGTTGTCCCCAGCGGCGTGGAGTTTGCGTGCGCGTCTATACGACGACGCCCAAGAAGCCGAACTCCGCTCTTCGGAAAGTGGCCAGAGTGCGTCTGACCAATGGAATTGAAGTGACTTCGTACATCCCCGGTGAAGGGCACAATCTGCAGGAACACTCCGTGGTCATGATCCTCGGCGGCCGTGTCAAGGATTTGCCCGGTGTCCGTTACAAGATTATCAGAGGTACGCTGGATGCGGCCGGTGTTCAGGATCGCCGGAAGAGCCGCTCCAAGTACGGAGCCAAACGTCCTAAATAGGTACAAGGAGATTGACGTATGCCTCGCAAGGGACCCACGCCAAAGCGTGAAGTGCTGCCAGATCCGAAATACGGAAGCAGGGTAGCTGCAAAGTTTGTCAACCAGATGATGTTTGACGGCAAGAAAAGTGTTGCCGAAAAGATATTCTATGACGCCATTGAAGAACTTGGAAAGCGCACCGACAGTGAGCCGCTCAGAGCTTTCGAGCAACTCATTGAAAAGGTGAAGCCGCAGATGGAAGTAAAATCCCGTCGTGTCGGTGGCGCCACCTATCAGGTTCCCATGGAAGTCCGCCCGGCACGACAGGAAGCATTGGCTATCCGTTGGCTGGTCAACTATGCCCGTTCTCGCGGAGAGAAAGGCATGGTTCTGCGTTTGGCGGCTGAATTTCTAGATGCTTATAACGATCGCGGTGGTGCCATCAAGAAGCGTGAAGACACCCATCGAATGGCAGAAGCCAATAAAGCTTTTGCACATTACCGCTGGTAAAAGAGGTTCTTTCCGTGTCTAAACGTGTTCCCATAAAAGATCAGCGCAATATCGGTATCATGGCCCACATCGATGCGGGCAAGACCACGACTACCGAACGTATTTTATTTTATACGGGTGTATCCCACAGGCTTGGAGAGGTTCATGATGGTCAGGCGACCATGGACTGGATGGAGCAGGAGCAGGAGCGTGGCATCACGATCACCTCTGCTGCGACAACCTGTTACTGGCGTGATTGCCGCATTAACATCATCGACACTCCCGGCCATGTTGATTTCACCGTAGAAGTCGAGCGTTCGCTACGCGTGCTTGATGGCGCTGTTGCTGTTTTTTGCGCTGTTGGTGGAGTCGAGCCGCAGTCCGAGACTGTATGGCGGCAGGCGGACAGATACCGGGTTCCCCGGATCGCCTTTGTTAACAAGATGGACCGCTCGGGAGCAGATTTCTACCGGGTTGTCGATATGATCAAGGATCGTCTCAAGGCGAAGCCTGTTCCGCTGCACCTGCCCATCGGCGCAGAGGAGAACTTTTTGGGACAGATCGACCTCGTGCGCAAGGTCGCTCTTTACTACGACGCAGATTCCAAGGGCGAAACGATTATCGAGCGCGAGATCCCCGCTGAAATGGTGGACCAGGTTGACGAATGGCGCATGAATCTCGTGGAGGCCATCGCCGAGGAAGATGAGACCCTGCTTGAAAAGTATTTGGGCGGGGAGGAACTCCAGCCTGAAGAGATCATGGCAGGAATTCGTTCCGCGACCATCGGCATGAAAATTTGCCCGGTGATTTGCGGTTCTGCGTTCAAGAACAAGGGCGTGCAGGCACTGCTGGATTGCGTGGTGGATTATCTGCCTTCTCCGGTTGAAGTCCCGGCCATGGTTGGCATCGATGCTGACACCAAGGAAGAAGTGGCTTGTGAATGTTCAGATGATCTGCCGCTTAGCGCTTTGGCGTTCAAGCTCATGGCGGACCCCTTCTTCGGGCATCTGACCTTCGTGAGAGTATATTCGGGCGTGCTTGTTACTGGTTCGACTGTTCTTAACGCTGCTTCCGGCAAAAAGGAACGTGTTGGCCGCTTGCTGAAGATGCATGCCAACAAGCGTGAAGACATAAAAGAAGCTCATGCGGGCGACATTGTTGCCGTTGTCGGGTTGAAGCAGACCAGCACTGGTGAAACTCTGTGCGATCTCAAGCGGCCAATCCTGCTTGAATCAATGGATTTTCCAGAGCCTGTCATCGAAGTGGCCATTGAGCCCAAGACCAAGACCGACAGGGACGCCTTGGGGCAGGCCCTGCAGAAACTGGTCAAGGAAGATCCCTCTTTCAGGGTCAAGACAAACGAGGAAACCGGGCAGACGCTTATCGCCGGAATGGGTGAATTGCATCTTGAGATCATTGTTGACCGCCTCACTCGTGAGTTCAAGGTCGACGCCAACGTTGGCAAGCCTCAGGTTGCATATCGCGAGACCATTTCCAAGCCGGCAGAAAAGGATCTCAAGTACGCCAAGCAGTCGGGTGGTCGCGGTCAGTATGCGCATATCGTCATCAAGGTTTTGCCTCAGGAACCGGGCGGCGGATATGAATTCGTGAACAGCATCGTCGGCGGCGTCATCCCCAAGGAATACATTCCCGCAGTTGACAAGGGCATCCGCGATGCTCTGCTCAATGGTATTCTCGCCGGATTTCCCATGGTCGATATCAAGGTCGAATTGATTCATGGTTCTTATCATGAAGTCGATTCTTCCGAACAGGCTTTCTACATCGCCGGTTCAATGGCAGTGAAAGAAGCGTGTCATAAAGCGGCTGCAGTCCTTCTTGAACCGATAATGTTTGTGGAAGTGCTGACGCCGGATGATTATATGGGCGATGTCATGGGCGACCTGAATGGACGTCGTGGTCGAATCGTCAGTCTTGAAATGCGACACGGGATGCAGATCATCCGAGCAAACGTGCCGCTAAGTAGCATGTTTGGTTATGCAACGGATCTGCGTTCTAAAACTCAAGGTCGTGCAACGTACACCATGTTGTTTGATCACTATGATCGCGTCCCTGCAAGTCTTGCTGAAGAATTGACCAAGAAATGAGAATGGAGATGAAGAATGGCCAAGCAAAAATTTGAAAGAAAAAAGCCGCACGTCAATATCGGTACGATTGGTCATATCGACCACGGCAAGACGACATTGACCGCTGCAATCACGAAGATTGCAAGCCTGAAGGGCGGCGGATCCTTTGTAGCGTTCGATGAGATCGACAAGGCTCCTGAAGAGAAGGAACGCGGTATCACCATTGCAACCGCGCACGTCGAGTACGAGACCGCCAATCGTCACTATGCTCATGTGGATTGCCCCGGTCACGCCGACTACATCAAGAACATGATCACCGGTGCCGCCCAGATGGATGGTGCGATCATCGTTGTTGCAGCCACCGACGGTCCCATGCCCCAGACTCGTGAGCACATCCTGCTCGCCCGTCAGGTAGGCGTTCCTTACGTCGTGGTGTTTCTGAACAAGGTAGACCTTGTTGACGACGAAGAGTTGATCGAACTGGTCGACATGGAAGTGCGTGAACTCTTGTCCAAGTACGAGTTCCCCGGCGATGACGTTCCGGTCATCCGTGGCTCCGCGCTGAAGGCTCTTGAAAGCGACAGCGCCGACGCCGAGGATGCCAAGTGCATTCTTGAGCTGCTGGACGCCTGCGATTCATACATTCCCGCGCCGACTCGCGAGACCGATAAGCCTTTCCTGATGCCTATCGAAGACGTGTTCTCCATTTCCGGTCGCGGCACGGTCGTTACCGGTCGTGTAGAGCGCGGCATCGTTCGTGTTGGCGAGGAAGTCGAGATCGTCGGCATCACCGACACCCGCAAGACGACCTGCACCGGTGTTGAAATGTTCCGCAAGCTTCTTGACGAAGGTCAGGCCGGCGACAACATCGGCGCCCTGCTTCGCGGCGTTAAGCGCGACGATGTGGAACGCGGTCAGGTCTTGGCCAAGCCGGGCAGCATCACCCCGCACACGAAGTTCTCTGCGGAAGTGTATGTCCTGAGCAAGGAAGAAGGCGGCCGTCACACACCTTTCTTCTCCGGCTATCGTCCCCAGTTCTATTTCCGTACGACAGACATCACCGGTGTGGTGACTCTGGATGAAGGCATAGAAATGATCATGCCTGGTGACAACACGACTTTCCATGTGCACCTGATCAATCCGATCGCCATGGAAAAGGGTCTTCGCTTCGCAATTCGCGAAGGTGGACGTACCGTTGGCGCTGGTGTTGTTTCCGAAATCGTGGAGTAATGAGGCAAGGTCATCATGAACAGTGACAAAATTCGCATAAAATTGAGAGCGTACGACTACCGCATTTTGGATAAGGCTGTAGCCGAGATTGTAGATTCAGCACGTAATACCGGCGCATCCATTGCCGGCCCTATTCCGTTGCCGACCCGTATTCACAAGCAGACGATTCAGAAGTCTGTGCACGTGGACAAGAAATCTCGGGAACAGTTTGAAATGCGTGTACACAAACGCCTTTTGGACATTCTTGAACCCACCCAACAGACGGTTGATGCTCTGGGTAAGCTGAATCTTCCCGCTGGCGTTGATGTAGAAATCAAGCTGTAGGGATAACGAGAGGCTATCATGAAAAAGACTTTGGGAATCGTTGGGCGCAAGATCGGTATGACCAGAATTTACGGTGCTGACGGAAACGTCATCCCTGTAACGGTCATTCAGGCCGGTCCCTGCCCAGTAATTGAAAAAAAGGTCAGCGAAAAAGACGGTTACACCGCGTTACAGGTTGGTTTTGAAGAAGTGGCTGCACATCGACTGACCAAACCCGAGCAGGGCCATCAGCAAAAGGCAAATTGTGGCTTTTACAGAATGCTGAAGGAAATCCGTCTTGGAAGCGTTGATGAATATGAAGTCGGTCAGAAGCTGACCGTTGAAATGTTCACTCCCGGCGAAAAGATTCGCGTTACCGGCACTTCCAAGGGTCGCGGGTTCGCAGGTGTCATCCGCCGCTGGAATTTCAGCGGAGCTCCTGCCTCACACGGACACGAAAAGGTCCACAGAAAGCCCGGCTCGATCGGTCAGTGCGCCTGGCCGAGCAAGGTTTTCAAGGGAAAGAAAATGCCGGGTCAGCTTGGAAACAAGACCGCCACAATGCTCAATCTTGAGATTGTCGACGTCCGCCCGGAAGATAATGTCGTGCTTGTACGCGGCCAAGTTCCAGGACCCAAGCAGGGGATCGTCGTCCTCAGCAAGATGAAGTAAAGGGGTATAGATAATGGCAAACGCGAAAGTATACGATCAAAACAGGAAGGAAGTCGGCGAGATTTCCCTGGCCGATGATATCTTCCAGGTCGAAGTTAGGCCCGAAGTGCTTCATCTGGCTGTGAAGTCACACTTGGCGAAGCTTCGCTCCGGAACCGTTGGCGTCAAGACTCGCGGTCTGGTGCGTGGCGGTGGCAAAAAGCCGTGGCGTCAGAAGGGCACCGGACGAGCACGTGCAGGATCCAGCCGTTCTCCTCTTTGGAGAAGTGGCGCGGTGATTCACGGTCCTCAGGCCCGTGACTACAGCTTCAAGATCAATAAGCAGATCCGCAAGCTTGCTCTGAAGATGGCCCTCTCCTCGCGGTTTACCTCTGAGAATATGCTTGTCGTCGACAAGCTTCAGTTCGACGAGATCAAAACCAAGAAATTCGTGGCCTGCAAGGAAACTCTCGGATTGAGAAAAGCCTTGATTGTTGTTGCTGAAAAAGATACCAACCTTGCTCTTTCGGCCAGGAACGTTCCTGGTATTCTTGTGTTGGATCCGCAGTCGATCAATGTTTACGAAATCCTCAAGTATCCCCAGATGGTCCTGGACCAGGGCGCTGTTTTGGTCCTGCAGGAGAGGTTGAAATAATGGAAAGCACGCAAGTATTACTCAGGCCGCTGATTTCTGAAAAATCTACGGGCCTCAAGGAACTTGGCAACCAAGTTGCTTTTTTTGTTCATTCTGCCGCGAACAAAATCGATGTGCAGCGTGCAGTGGAGAACGTGTTCAACGTGAAAGTCACCGCCGTGAACATTGTCAATTATCGTCCGCGTACAAGAAAGAAATTCGGTCGCGTGGTTGGCAAGATCAGCGGATACAAGAAAGCGTACGTATCTCTTGCCGCCGGCGAAAAGATTGATTTCTTTGAAGGGGTGTAATCATGGCAATTCGAAAGCTTAAACCCACATCTGCCGGACGCAGGTCGCAGACGGTTCTCACGTTTGATGAGATCACGTGCACAACTCCTGAAAAGTCCCTGACCAAGGGTTTGAATAAAAAAAGCGGTCGTAACAATAACGGCCGTATCACCATGCGCCGCCGCGGCGGTGGAAACAAGTCTTTGTATCGCCTGATTGATTTTAAGCGGAACAAAATTGACGTCCCAGCAAAGGTCGCCACCATCGAGTACGATCCGAACAGAAGTGCTCGTATCGCCTTGCTGCATTACGCTGACGGTGAGAAGCGCTACATAATCTGTCCGCTCGGTCTCAATGTCGGCGATCAGATCCTGGCTGGCGACAAGGCTGACATCAAGCCGGGCAATGCCCTGGCGTTGGCCCGCATTCCCCTTGGAACCCTGGTGCACAATATTGAATTGTATCCCGGACGCGGAGGCCAGTTGGCCCGCTCTGCCGGTGCCTATGCCCAGGTAATCGCCAAGGAAGACAAGTACGCGCTGCTCAGATTGCCTTCGGGCGAAGTTCGCAAGGTTTTGGCCGTGAACATCGCAACTGTCGGTCAGGTCGGCAATATTGAGCATGAGAATGTCTCAATCGGAAAGGCCGGTCGTAACCGTTGGCTGGGAAATCGTCCCAAGGTTCGTGGCGTAGCGATGAACCCCGTCGATCACCCGTTGGGTGGTGGCGAAGGCAGAAGCTCTGGCGGACGTCATCCCGTTACCCCATGGGGTAAGCCCACCAAGGGATACAAGACTCGTTCACCGAAGAAGCCTTCGTCCAAGTTAATCGTAAAACGCCGTGGAAGTAAGTAGGAGTTTCTATGCCTAGGTCTCTGAAAAAAGGCCCTTTCGTGGATGGCCATCTGCTTAACAAGGTGGAAAAATCCCATGCTGATAGAAGCCGTCAGGTGATCAAGACTTGGTCTCGCCGGTCTACGATTTTACCAGAGATGGTCGGACTTACCTTTGCAGTGCATAATGGAAAGAAATTTATCCCGGTGTTTGTCTCTGAGAATATGGTCGGACACAAACTTGGTGAATTTGCACCCACCAGGACTTATTTTGGCCACGCTGCTGATAAGAAGAAGAAATAGACAGGAAGTTTCAAATGGAAACAAGATCAGTTGCCAAGTTTATACGCGTTTCCCCGCAGAAAGCCAGGTTGGTCGCACGTAACGTGACCGGTAAACACGTGGAAGATGCGTTGAATGTCCTGAAATTCACCCCCAAGAAAGCTGCCCGTCTGATTGAGAAGGTTCTGACGACTGCAATTGCTAACGCTGAACACAATTCCAAGCTCAATGTCGACAACCTCTATGTGAAAGAAGTTCGCATCGATGGCGGCCCGAGCTGGAAGCGGATTCAGTCCAGGGCAATGGGCCGGGCTTACAGAATTATCAAGCGCAGCAGCCACATCACTGTGGTTGTCGATGAACTCTAGGAGGGCAGTGCTTTGGGTCATAAAGTTCATCCTTACGGATTCCGTCTGGGATACAATAAAAACTGGAAGTCCCGTTGGTTCAGCGACAAGAAATATGCTGAATATGTTTTCGAAGACAGTAAGCTTCGGAAGTATGTAAAGGAAAAGCTGTTCCACGCCGGTATTTCCAAGATTGAAATCGAGAGAGCTGCCGACAAGGTTCGTTTGATTCTTTTCACTGCACGCCCCGGTATTGTTATCGGACGAAAGGGCGTTGAAATTGAAAAGTTGCGTGCGGAACTCAAAGGCAAGTTTGCTCGTGAGTTTGTGATTGAGGTTAACGAAATCCGCCGCCCGGAAACAGATGCACAGCTTGTTGCGGAATCAATTGCGCAGCAGCTCGAACGTCGGGTAGCATTTCGTCGAGCCATCAAGAAGACCCTGGGCATGGCTCAGAAGTTCGGAGCACTCGGGATCAAGGTCCAGTGTGGCGGACGTCTTGGTGGAGCGGAAATCGCTCGTACAGAATGGGCGAGAGAGGGTCGTGTGCCCCTGCACACCTTGCGTGCCGACATCGATTACGGTGTTGCTACGGCCAAGACCACTTACGGGGTCATTGGCGTTAAGGTTTGGGTGTTCAAGGGTGAGATCCTGAGCGAGGTAGATAGCTGATGCTGAGTCCTAAAAAGGTCAAATTTCGGAAGCAGCAGAAGGGTCGTATTCGCGGACTTGCAGGACGCGGGACCACGGTTGCTTTTGGTGAAATCGGTTTGAAGGCTATGGAATGCGGAAAACTCACGAGTCAGCAAATTGAAGCCGCCCGTATCGCGATGATGCGGCACATTAAAAGAGGCGGCAAGGTTTTCATTCGTATTTTTCCCGATAAGACGATCACGGCCAAACCCTTGGAAGTTCGTCAGGGCAAAGGTAAGGGCTCGCCGGTCGGTTGGTGCGCTCCGGTTCAAAGAGGTCGCATTCTTTACGAAATAAAGGGCGTTGACTTTGAACTGGCTAAAGAAGCATTGCAGAGAGCTGCCTACAAGCTGCCTATAAAGACTACCATAGTCGAAAAGGAGTAAGACAGGATGAATGCTCAACAATTACGGGAATTGGGTCCTGAGAAGCTCCAGGTTAAACTTGGTGAATTTCGTAAGGAATTGATGAATCTTCGTTTTCAGCATGCAACCGCGCAGCTTGAAAATAGTCAGAGAATACCGCTTGTTAAGAAATCCATAGCTCGGATTTTGACGATTTTGAAAGCGAAGGACATGGAGACAGGTGATGAGTAACAGCGGAAAGACATCAAACAAGAGAACTCTTGTTGGCTTCGTAGTGAGCGATAAGAACGACAAGACCATTGTCGTGCGTGTCGAAACACTGGTCAAACATCCTGTTCTTAAAAAATATATCCGCCGCAGAAAGAAATTCATGGCTCATGACCCCAACAATGAATGTAACATTGGGGATAAAGTTCAGATCGTCGAGTCCCGTCCTTTAAGTGCGCGGAAGAATTGGCATCTGATGAAAATCATTGAAAGAGCTTTGTAGGGGATTGTAAAATGATTCAAATGCAGACGACTTTGGATGTCGCAGACAATTCCGGAGCCAAGAAGGTTGCCTGCATCAAGGTGCTAGGCGGAAGCAAGAGGCGGTATGCTCGTGTGGGTGACATCATCATGGTGTCCGTTAAAGAAGCGATCCCTCATGGAAAAGTTAAAAAGGGCGATGTTCTCCAGGCAGTAGTTGTAAGAACAACAAAAGAGATCGGCCGTCCCGACGGAACTTTTATCCGTTTCGACAATAATTCAGCGGTTATGCTGAATAAGAACCTTGAGCCGATGGGCACTCGTATTTTTGGGCCTGTTGCACGTGAATTGCGGGCAAAGAACTTTATGAAGATTGTATCTTTAGCCCCAGAGGTGTTGTAATCTATGTCTACTCATGTCTGGAAAATTCACAAAGACGACAATGTGATGATTCTTGTCGGAAAAGACAAAGGTAAGATCGGCAAGGTTGTCAAAATTCTTCGCAGCAAAAAGCAGGTTATTGTCGAGAAGGCTAATATGGTGAAAAAACACACCAAGCCTAATCCTTATAACAATCAGCCTGGCGGAATAGTTGAGAAGGAAATGCCCGTTAACGTATCTAACGTTCAGCTGGTTTGTAACGCTTGCTCAAAGCCGACAAGAGTTGGTTATAAGTTTACCGACGATAACAAGAAAGTTCGTTATTGCAAAAAATGCAATGAAACGATCAGTTAAGGTGCAGCAATGAGTAGTCTCGAAAAGATCTACAAAGATAAAGTCGCTCCTGAACTCTCGAAGGAATTCAGTTACACATCTGTAATGCAGATTCCATCGATTAAATGCGTCTCATTGAATATGGGACTGGGTGAAGGTAGCCAGAATAACAAAATCATACAGGATTCTGTACGCGATTTGTCTCTGATTGCTGGTCAGCGGGCCGTTGTAACTCGGGCAAAAAAATCCATCGCCGCGTTCAAGCTGCGCGAGGGAATGCCTGTAGGCTGCCGGGTATCGCTTCGAGGAGACAGAATGTGGGCTTTTCTGGAGAAGCTTTTGACGATTGCGCTTCCCAGAGTCCGCGACTTCCGGGGCGTACCGGATAGAGGTTTTGATGGCCGCGGAAATTATACCCTTGGCATTAAGGAACATACTATCTTTCCCGAAATCGAGATTGATAGGATTGAGAAAGCAGTGGGTATGAATATTTCTGTTATAACTACTGCCCAGACTGACAAAGAAGGCAAGATGCTTTTGAAGCTTCTTGGAATGCCCTTCAAGAAGTAAGGAGGAGTGTAACTTGACTCGTACATCTTTGATGGTCAAGGCTCAGCGGAAGCCCAAATTTTCCACACGCCAGTACAACAGATGCCCCATTTGCGGTCGGCCCAGAGCCTTCATGCGCAAGTTCGGCATTTGCAGAATCTGCTTCAGGAATATGGCCCTTGCCGGTGAACTGCCTGGCGTAAGAAAATCTAGCTGGTAAATGAGGTACGCTCATGTCTGTCATAGATCCTATTGCAGATTTATTGACTCGAATTCGTAATGCATACAAAGCGATGCATTCTACTGTTTCTATTACTCCCAGCCGCACCCGCGAGGCGCTGCTCAAAATATTGAACGAAGAGGGCTACATCAATGGATATGCCCTCGAGAATGATGCCTTATTGGTTAATTTGAAATACCATGAAAATAAGGCTGTCGTTGCCGGCTTGAAGAGAATCAGCAAGCCTGGTCGTCGTATTTATGTGGGTGCGAAGAGCATTCCTTCTGTGCAAAATGGTCTTGGAATTTGCATTTTGTCCACATCCAAGGGTGTGCTTGAGGGAAAACAGGCTGCCGAAATCGGCGTTGGCGGCGAACTTCTTTGTGAGATTTGGTAGGAGATCGCTATGTCTCGAGTAGGAAAAATGCCGATCAGCATCCCAAGCGGTGTTGATCTTAAAATCGCAGAAAGCGGGATAGAAGTGAAAGGACCCAAGGGGGTTCTTACTCTTGCAACTCATCCTGCCATCGCAGTCAGTGTCGAGAACGATACGGTTACCGTAAATCCTGTAAACGACAGCAGGATCGCCCGCCAGCAGCATGGCTTGCGCAGGACACTGCTCGCCAATGCCGTTACCGGCGTCACCAATGGTTTTGAAAAAACTCTCGAAGTCATCGGCGTTGGTTACAAGGTCAACGTTCAGGGCAATACTGTTGTACTGAATGTCGGCTTTTCTCATCCGGTTAACTTTGCGTTGCCTGCCGGAATCCAGGCCAAGGCCGAAGGAAACAAGCTCATTATCTCCGGATGTGACAAGCAGGTTGTGGGCGAAGTTGCGTCTCAGATTCGTCGGGTTCGTCCGCCTGAGCCGTACAAGGGCAAGGGAATCAAATATACCGATGAGACTATCCGTCGCAAGGCCGGCAAATCCGGCGGCAAGAAATAGGATAAGCTATGAAATTATCAAGAGATGAAGCCCGTAAAAAACGCAAGATGCGGATTCGTAAAAAGATCAACGGTACGCCTGTAAGGCCAAGATTGGTAGTTTTTCGTTCCAGCAAGCATATTTACGCGCAGATAATCGACGATCTGGCTGGCGCAACCTTGGCTTCCGCTTCAACGCTGAGCCTTGAAGGTGACAATATTCGCCTGACTGTCGAGAATGCAAAGTTGGTAGGAAAAAAGGTTGCCGAAGAAGCGATCAAGAAGAGCATCACGTCTGTGGTCTTTGATCGCAACGGTTTCGTATACCATGGCCGGATCAAAGCCGTTGCCGATGGTGCCAGAGAAGGCGGCTTAAATTTTTAATCGAGGACATCCATGCAACAAAACGAATTTGAACTCATTGAGAAAATTGTCTATCTCAATCGCGTCGCCAAAGTTGTCAAGGGTGGCCGTCGATTCAGCTTCAGCGCATTAGTTGTGGTTGGTGATGGAAAGGGAACGGTTGGGTTTGGCCTTGGTAAGGCAAACCAGGTTCCTGATGCCATCAAAAAAGCCACTGACAGAGCCCGCAAGGACATGCAGAAGGTTGAACTTCTCGATGGAACCATCCCTTACGAAGTTTTGGGGAATTTTGGAGCCGGTCACGTGATGCTCAAGCCTGCATCCGCAGGTACCGGCATCATTGCCGGCGGCCCCGTTCGTGCCGTCATGGAAGCCGCAGGCGTTCATGACATTCTGACCAAGGCCATTGGCACGAACAATCCTCATAATGTGCTTCGCGCTACATTTGCAGGACTTCGTTCCCTTCGCAGCGCCGAGCTCGTCGGACGGATGAGAGGCAAAACTCTCACCATCAAGAGAAAATAGGTGAAGTTATGATTAAGATCAAACTGACTAAGAGCCTGATCACCGAGAGTCCTGTGCAGAAAAGAACTGTAAAGGCTCTTGGGTTTACCAAGCTCAACCAGGTCCGCACTCTTCCCGACAATGAATGTGTTCGAGGGATGATCAATAAAGTCAAGCATCTTGTAGAGGTTATTCAATAATGAACCTGCATGAATTGTATCCATACCCCGAGGAACGCGCCAAGGTTAAAAGATTGGGTCGCGGCACTGCATCGGGCCAGGGCGGAACTTCAGGCAAAGGTCACAAGGGTCAAAATGCCCGCAGTGGTGGCGGTGTGCCTGCATGGTTTGAAGGCGGCCAGATGCGCCTTTATCGCAGACTGCCCAAGCGCGGCTTCAAGAATCCCTTTCGCGTCACCTACCAGACCCTTAATCTCTCGACCGTCTATTCCGTCTTTGCTGACAAGACTGAAGTATTGATCGAAGATCTGTATTTGTCCGGTTTGGTAGATCGCGATCAGCCGATCAAGATTCTTGGCGACGGAGAAGCCGCCAAGGCGCTTAAGATTACTGCACACAAGTTCAGCAAACAGGCTGTAGAAAAAATCACTGCAGCGGGTGGCGAAGCCATTTCGATCGAAGGATAGTAATGTGAGTATATCCAAAGGCGCAAACACGGGTATGTCAGAGCTGAAAAGCAAATTTATTTGGACTTTTCTCTTGTTGGCTGTTTTCCGAGTAGGTGTTCATCTGCCGATACCGGGTGTTGACGGGAATGCTCTAGCAGATTTTTTTGCCAACGCACAAAACACCCTTTTTGGGCTGTTCGATATGTTTTCGGGCGGCGGCTTGATGAATCTGTCCATATTTGCACTTGGGATTATGCCTTACATTTCCGCTTCGATTATCCTGCAACTTTTGACAGTTGTCAGTCCTGAACTCAAAAGGCTGAGCAAGGAAGAAGGCGCTGCGGGAAAGAAGAAGATTACCCAGTATACGCGATATGGAACGGTGCTGATTTCCGTGATCCAGGGCCTTGGAATCTCTATTGGCGTAGAAACCATGACAAGCCCCACCGGGGCTTCCATTGTCTATATGCCAGGCTGGGGTTTCCGGTTCATCACCGTCTTGACTCTCACCGCAGGCACCGTGTTTATCATGTGGCTTGGTGAGAAAATCACGGAAAAAGGGATTGGCAACGGTATCAGCCTGATAATCTGTGCTGGTATCATTTCCGGTCTGCCCAGCGGTATCGGACAATCTTACCGGCTTTTCACGGCCGGTGATGTTTCCCTTTTCACGGTGCTGCTGGTTGTTGTCGTCATGGCTGGGGTTCTTGTTGGGATCACCTTCATGGAGCGTGCTCAGCGTAGAATACCCATCCATTACGCCAAGCGTATGGTCGGGCGGAAGATGTATGGTGGGCAGACAAGTCATCTGCCATTGCGCATAAATACGGCCGGTGTCATCCCGCCCATATTCGCATCGTCGATCCTGATGTTTCCTGCGACGATAGCCAATTTTTCAAATGTTGAAATATTGAACAAGATGTCTGATTATTTCAGGCCAGATTCAATTATTTACAATATTTGTTTTGTTGCTTTCATCGTATTTTTCTGTTTTTTCTATACGGCCATAGTTTTTGACCCCAAGGAAATTTCTGAAAACCTAAAGAAACAAGGGGCTTTTGTCCCCGGCATACGCCCCGGCTTCAAGACAAACGAGTACATTGACAAAGTTCTGACCCGTTTGACTTTGTGGGGCGCTTTGTATATCTCGCTCGTCTGTGTTTTGCCCATGCTCCTGATGAAGCAGTTCAATGTCCCGTTTTATTACGGCGGCACATCCCTGCTGATTGTTGTCGGTGTATCCATGGACACCATGTCCCAGGTGCAATCGCATCTTATTTCCGGCAGATATGACGGCCTGCTTGCCAAGGCAAAAATCAAGGGCAGGCAAGGTTGAAAAAACACAGAGGCATTTTCCTGAAAAACGCACAGGAAATTGCCGTCATGCGAGAAGCCAATCTTATAGCGGCCAACATTCTCAATGAAGTTGGCCGCATGGTTGCCCCCGGAGTAACAACCTGGGAAATGGAAGAAAAAGCGATAGAACTTTGTGCTTCATTTGATGTTATTCCAGCATTCAAGGGCTACCTGGGCTTTCCATATGCTCTATGCTGTTCCGTCAACGAAGAGATCGTGCATGGATTTCCATCCAAGCGGGAATTGGTTGACGGTGACATATTGTCCATTGATTTTGGAGTTAAGTTTCAGGGTTTTTACGGAGATACCGCAAGGACCTTTCCTGTAGGAAGTATCAGTGAGGGCGCGGCCCATTTACTGGAAGTGACCTTGGGTTCCCTGAATTCGGGAATCGAGCAGGCCGTTCCAGGAAATGACCTTTACGATGTTTCACGGGCTGTACAGGAACGGGTTGAGGCTCAAGGGTTTTCCGTTATCAAGCGATTTGTTGGTCATGGGATAGGCAGGATGCTTCATGAGAAGCCCGAAGTCCCCAATTTCGTGCCCAAGAATAGCTCAAGATTGCCTTTGAAGCCGGGAATGGTGATTGCCATTGAGCCAATGGTTGCAATGGGTACCGACCAGGTCGAAATCCTCTCCGACGGTTGGACCGCAGTAACCAAAGATCGAAGCCTATCTGCTCATTTTGAACATTCGGTGGCTATCACCAAGGACGGACCATTTATTCTCAGCCAGTTGTAATATGGCTTGAGTTTCAATTGAAAATCTTCGGGGGATTCAATGAAAGTTAGACCTTCAGTTCGCAAAATTTGTCCCAAATGCAAAGTTATTAAGCGCAAAGGCGTGCTTAGAGTGATTTGTGACAATACGCGGCATAAACAAAGACAGGGTTAAGGATAGGGGGATATTGTGGCAAGATTAGTTGGTGTAGATTTGCCGAGAAATAAAAGGCTAGATATTGCATTGACATATATTTATGGCATCGGCCGAGCTACAGCTCTTAAAATCCTTGATGCTACAGGTATTGATTGGACTAAAAACAGTGACGATCTCACTAGTGACGATATCAACACGCTTCGTAAAGAATTGGAAGCCAGTCATAAGGTCGAAGGCGATTTACGTCGTGAGATCGTGGCCAATATCAAGCGTCTGATGGATATCGGTTGCTATAGAGGTTTGAGACATAGGCGCGGCTTGCCATGTCGTGGTCAGCGTACGCATACCAATGCGCGCACTCGCAAAGGCCCACGCAGAGCCATTGTTGGTAAGAAGAAAAAGTAACTGGGTGGAGACAGACAAATGGCAAGACCGCAGAGAGTAATCAAGAAAAAGGAAAAGAGAAATATCCCCACGGGTATTGCTCATGTGAACAGCACCTTCAATAATACGATTATTACCTTCACAGATCCGACGGGTAACGTAATCAGCTGGGCGAGCTCAGGAGCTTCCGGTTTCAAGGGTTCCCGTAAGAACACCCCTTTTGCTGCGCAGAAGGCAGCGGAAACCGCCGCCCGTAAGGCCATGGAGTGCGGAATGCGCTCTGTAGGTATTCTTGTGAAGGGACCTGGCTCTGGACGCGAGTCCGCAATGCGTGCAATCAATGCTGTCGGATTGCGCGTCGCTTTTATCCGCGACGTGACACCCATTCCGCATAACGGCTGCCGTCCGCCCAAACGTCGTAGAGTATAGGGGGAATTTACCTTGGCTAGATATACAGGCCCTAAGTGCAGAATATGCCGTAGAGAAGGCGGAAAGCTTTTTCTCAAAGGCGATAGATGTTATACTGATAAGTGTGCTTTTGAGCGTCGCGCGTACGCGCCTGGCGATCATGGAAAGGCTCGCAAGAAACCCAGCGATTACGCCTTGCAGCTTCGTGAGAAGCAGAAAGTAAGGAAGATGTATGGTATCCTTGAAGGTCAGTTCCGTAGATACTTCGATGAAGCTGAGCGCCGCAAAGGAATTACCGGCACGAATCTTTTGATGTTGCTTGAAACCCGTATCGACAACGTGGCTTACAAACTTGGTTTTGCCAATTCGCGCAGCCAGGCTCGTCAGATGGTTCGTCACGGGTTGTTCAACCTCAATGGTCGTCGCGTGAATGTGCCTTCGATTCAGATGAAATCGGGTGACGTTCTTGAAGTGCGGGATCGCACCAAGAAGAACCTTGTCATCACCGAGGCTTTGGAAGTTGTCGCTCGTCGCGGCGTACCTGCATGGCTCGAGATCGATGCTCCTGCCTTCAAGGGATCTGTAAAGGCTCTTCCCACCAGAGAAGATATCACGTTCCCCATGACAGAGCAGTTGATTGTTGAACTCTACTCCAAATAAAGGCGGTAAACATGAGTTCTACGTATAGCGGAGACAAAAAAGTTTACGTCCGAAATTGGGCAGAGCTTGTCAGGCCGGAACAACTAGAGAAAGATCCGAAGTGCAATGAGATGTACGGACGTTTTGTGTGCGAACCTCTGGAAAGAGGTTTCGGCACTACAATCGGAAATGCATTACGTCGTGTTCTTCTTTCTTCTCTTCAGGGCGCAGCTCCTGTGTCGGTCAATATTCAGGGCATTCAGCATGAATTTACGACCATTCCCGGAGTCAATGAAGATGTCACGGACATTGTTCTGAACCTGAAGCAATTGCGCGTGGCCATGAATACTCCCGAGCCACAGCGGGTTCAGCTCATCGCCAATGCCAAAGGCGAGGTTACGGCATCAGCAATTGTTGAAAATCAGCATATTAAGATTCTCAATCCTGAGTTGCATATCGCGACTCTTTCCGAAGACATCGACCTGGTCATGAATCTCGAGTTTCGCATGGGCAAGGGCTATGTCCCCGCCGAAATGCACGAGGAGCTGGACAATGAGATCGGTGTTATCACCATGGATTCGAGCTTTTCTCCCATCCGCAAGGTTGCTTATGCGGTGGAACAGGCTCGAGTCGGTCAGATGACCAATTATGACAAATTGATCATCGAGGTTTGGACTGACGGCTCCATCACTCCTGACGATGCATTGGCTTTCAGTGCCAAGATTCTGAAAGAGCAGCTGACTGTCTTCATCAATTTCGATGAAGGTTCGGCGGATATCGAGAAGGCCAAATCCAAGCCTCAGGACAAGATCAACGAAAATCTCTTCAAGAATATTGAAGATCTTGAACTTCCCGTCAGAGCAAGCAACTGTCTTAAAAGCGCCGGCATTCATATCGTTGGCGAACTGGTCCAAAAGACCGAGGCAGACTTGCTGAAGACCAAGAATTTTGGTCGGAAGTCTTTGGAAGATATTCGTCGGGTTCTTGAGAGCATGGGACTTGATTTCGGAATCAGAGTCGATAATTTTGACGAATTGTACCAGGATTGGTTAAAGAGGAACGAAGAAGATGAGGCATAGAAAAGCTGGTCGAAAACTGGGGCGCACGTGGGAGCACCGCAAGGCCCTGATGAAGAATATGGCTCGCTCTTTGGTTGAACATGAGCGAATTCGTACGACTGAAGCCAAGGCCAAGGAACTGAGCATCTTTGCTGACAAGCTCATCACAATGGCACTTCAGGATACCCTGCATGCTCGCAGGCAGGCCTTTACGGTTCTGGGCAGTCATCACAGCGTCAAAAAACTGTTTGATGAAATTGGTCCCCGCTTCAAGGATGTTCCCGGCGGGTACACCAGAGTCGTCAAGTTTGGTATTCCTCGCGTTGGTGACAGTGCTTCCATGGCACTTATCGAGTTCACCCGTTTGAGCGACAAGTTTGCTGAAACAGCTGATGCAGAGGCTGCTGCCCCTGAAGCAACTGAAGAAGCATAGATAGCACGAAAAAATGAGGCAGCGCGAGCTGCCTCATTTTTTGTCTAATCGTATTGTTTTTATCTATACCAGGAATGGATATATATGGATATACGAAAGATCGAAGCATTCTCCAAGGTTTATGAGCACAGTAGCTTTTCAAAAGCCGGGAAGTCGCTTTATCTCTCTCAGCCGACAATCAGTGCTCATGTGGCATCATTGGAACAAGAGCTCGAAGTTCAGCTTTTTGACCGCATTGGCAGGAGTGTTGTCCCGACCAAGGCAGGTGAAGTCCTCTACGAGCACGCCAAGAAAATTTTTGAAGCTTCCGAATTGGCGATTTCTGAACTCAGAAAACTGCAGGATCGGATTACAGGAAAAATTGATCTAGGCGGAAGCACGATTCCTGCGAATTACATCATGCCTGAAATCCTGGCCGAATTTTGGAAGAAGTATCCGGAAGTTGTAATGGATTTGCACATTGGGGACTCTGAGGATATCGTCACACAGGTCCGTAACAACTCGCTTATGCTTGGTGTGGTCGGTGCCGTCTTTGAGTCGCCCGATTTGAAATATGAGAAAATCGCAAGCGATTCACTTGTCCTTGTCATGACTCCGAAGTTGTTTGAAAAGCATCGCCATCTGGCGGTGGAAGAGCTTTTGCAAGCCTTGCCGTGGGTATTGCGCGAGGATGGCTCAGGAACGCGTGTAGCCATGGCTGAAAGCCTGGCCAAATTTGCCATTGACATTCATTCGTTGCGTACCGTCATCATGGTGCGCAATGCCGGTGCCATGGCGCGATGTCTTTCGGCCGGCATGGGTGCGTCAATCACCTCTGCCATAACTGTCCACCACGAACTTGAGTCGGGGGATCTAGTGGCTGTTGATCTTCCGGGTCTGCATCTGGAGCGATCCTTTCATGTCGTTTTCAACAAGAAAAGATCTCTTTTCCCGGCTGCTCTCAAGTTAATAGAATTTTTCAAAAAAAACGCTCAGAATGTCGCAGCGAGGTCTGGTTCGTGAAAAATATTCCATTGGTTCAAACGGTAAGCGCTGCAGGTTGAGCTGCAAAATTGGCTCCAGGGGACCTGGAGCAGGCATTGCTCGGGCTGCATTTTAATGATGATGAGCGCATCCTGACAGGTATGGGAAACAGCGAGGACGCGGCGATTGTGCGTTTCCCCGCAGGTAAGGCGTTGGTCCAGACGCTGGATTTCTTCACGCCCATCGTAAACGACCCCTTCAGATTCGGCCAGATTGCCGCTGCCAATGCACTCTCCGACGTCTATGCCATGGGCGGGGTGCCGTATGTGGCAATGAACATTGTATGTTTTCCCGTAGGAACAATGGACGTCTCTGTTTTGCGGGAAATCCTGCGTGGCGGACTGCTTAAGGTCCAGGAGGCGGGAGCCTTGCTTGTCGGAGGTCACAGCGTTCAGGATAAAGAGATTAAATACGGATTGTCGGTATCGGGCATCATCGATCCGGACAGATATGCCACCAATGCGGGTCTGCGCCCCGGGGATATTCTGCTTTTGACCAAACCTGTTGGCACCGGGGTTTTGGCCACGGCAATCAAAGGGCAATGGGAGGGGAGTGACGCCTTTGAGCAGGATGTCTATCGCTGGGCCGCGCGACTCAACCGCGTTCCCGGCGAAGCAGTTGCCAAATTCGGGCTCAAGGCCGCTACGGACATCACGGGTTTCGGCCTGGGGGGACATGCGCTTGAAATGGCGACAGCCTCAGATTGTTCCATATCACTGGATGTTTCTTCCGTACCCATCATGGATCACGCCCTCGATTTGGCCCGCATCGGCCTTTTACCCCTTGGAAGTCATGCCAACAAACATTTTTGCAGCAAAACAGTTGAAGCCTCCGCCGGCCTTGATCCTGTTGTGCTCGACCTGATGTACGATGCGCAGACTTCAGGTGGGATGCTCCTTGGCGTGCCTCCTGAACTGCTGGGCGATGTCCGGGCATGGCTGCGTGAAGGTGGCGAAATGGTCGCAGAGATCGGGGTTGTTGAGCCCCCTCGCGCAGATGGAAAACGGCTGCGGCTGTGCTGAGAATCGATATCCACCAGGAAGGAGCAGTTCGGCAAACTGTCCAAGCAAGGCCTGGTCAGCCTTTTTTGTACCTGCTTTTTGAGGCAGGAATCAGCCAGGGGCGCGATTTGTGCGCAGGCACCGGACTGTGCGGCAAATGCAGAATTCGATTTCTGGACGCCCCCCCCGCACCATGCCCCGATGATAAGGCACGGCTGAGCTCCGAAGAATTGGCGGACGGTTGGCGTCTTAGCTGCAAGCATCTGGTGCTTGAGTCGTGCAGCATTGAAGTGCCCGCTTTTGTCCGACGTACGCTGGCCGGCTTTCGTGGTGAGGGTTTGGCCGTGGATATCGGCACAACCCGCATCAAGTGGTCGCTCTGTTCCGGGGCAGGGCGCGGTCCGGAATTTGCCATGATCAATCCGCAGATGGGCGTTGGCAGTGAGGTCATGTCCCGGCTGAGGTACGCGCTCTCTTCGGATGCGGCGCGCTATCATTTACGTCAATCAGTCATCTCTGTGCTCAAGGATTTGGTGCGCCAAAGCGGCGCCGATTCCCTGGCCGTCTGCGGGAACAGCACCATGATAGGAACCCTTTTGGATGTTCCGCTGAGCGGCCTGGCCTACGCCCCATACAGCCTGCCCTGGCGCGGGGGCGCGACGGCCTGCATAGATGACGATTTGCCTGACGCCTATATCCCGCCGCTGCTCGGCCCTTTTATCGGGGCCGACATCAGCGCGGGCCTGGCCTATATTTCCACTCTTGAACCGCAGTACCCATTTCTCCTCGCGGACCTGGGCACGAACGGGGAGTTTGTCCTGGGATTGGATGCAGAGCACTTTTATGCTTGCAGCGTGCCCATGGGGCCGGCCATCGAAGGTGTGGGACTGTGCTGCGGAGCCATGGCGGGAGAGCGGGTGCTTAGCCGTGTCGCCCTGGGCCCAAAGGGCTTGCAGTGGGACGGCTCGCCTTTGAATGGAATATCAGGGACGGGGTATGCCTCTTTGCTGGCCCTGTTGCGTCGTCTCGACGTGCTTGATGAGGCAGGGCATTTTCAGGCCGCAACAATGCCGCTGGCCCGCAAGATATCAGAGCAGATCCGCAGTCACCGGCTCGGTCGCATCTTTGACCTTGAACCGGGGGTTTTTGTGGCGGAACGTGACGTTGAAGAATTCCTCAAAGCCAAGGCAGGGGTCAACGTGGCGTTGCGAAGCCTGGTCCGGCGTGCAGGACTGCATGAAGGAGAGGTGATGCGAATTTATCTGGCAGGAGCGCTGGGAGAGCATGCAGATCCTGCAGACCTGATCACGCTTGGTTTTTTGCCCGAGGCCTGGCGGGAAAAAATAAAGGTGGTCGGAAACACCGCCCTGGCAGGAACCCTGTTGGCTCTGGAGCGGGAAGATATCCGCGAATGGCTGGCCTGCTTGCCTCGACGAGTGATGGTGGAGGGCCTGGTGGAAAAGGAAGACTTCGGCACCGCTTTCATGCAGGCCATGCGGTTTGCCTGGGTTTGAAAGGGTTCGCAGCAAAAAGCCCCCGTTGGGCGGGGGCTTTGGCCGTTACAACCGGGCCTGAATTGCTTCGTGGATACGCCGCGACGCCAGTTCGTCGCCAAGATATCCCACACGCACAGAGACTTCGGTGGTCGTAGAGCTTTGGGCTTTCAGCGCTATCCAGACTTCCCGGTCCCCGTCGATCACTTTTACTGATGCTTTGCTGAGCTGCTTTTGCTTGTCCTGCAAGGGCAATCCCAGAGCTTCGCATCCGGCCAACGTGGCCTGGTACGTGGCGTCGAGATTGGCATTGTAGGTTCGATGCAGCTGCCCTGCGACATACGTGTACGTTCCCACCGCAGCCGCGCCTCCGACCACCAGTGCCGCGCATCCCGTACTCAACAGCACGAGAAGAATCATCAAATTCTTGAGGTTTGTCATGTATTCCTCCGTTATTATCCTGTCTGTCTACGTGTTTTTAACGCCAAAGAAAAGTGTGGTTATTCCAGAGACAGGATGTCCTGTACGGCCAGCTCGATCTGCTGCAATCCATTGAATTTCGATAGCCGCGGAGTGTAGGCTATTTTGATCTGTTTGCCCGTCAAAGAGGCATCCTGCCAGCGTTCTCCCTGTCTCCAGGCCACTGCACGCATGTTTGTTCCGTCACTGGAGTCGGACAGATGCAGTTCCAGATGTTTCCTTTGACTGAAAAATCGATGTTTGAGGATGCTCAGTGGCGGCGATAGGAAAATGGGCCTTGGATTCCCTTGGCCATAGGGCTGCAACAGTTCAAGTTCTTTGAGCAAAGTGGCCGTGATCATGGCAAAGGGCAGTTCCGCATCCAGTTCCAGTACTGGTGGGGCCGGGTTAGCACCCAGTTGCTCCTCCACGGCCCAGGCAAATAGATTCTTCAGGTTTGCCAGTTGGAAGGGCTCCAGCTTCAGACCTGCGGCCTGTCGGTGGCCGCCAAATTTATAGAGGCACTGTTTGCAGGACAAAAGCGCCTGATACAAGTCGAAGGTAGGAGTGGAGCGGCCCGAGCCTTTGAAGATTCCGTTTTCTTTGGTCAGGATCAGGCAGGGGCGGTGAAAGCGCTCCACGATGCGCGAGGCCACGATGCCGATGATGCCTGAATGCCAGTGTTCAGAATGCAGCACCAGTCCGGGCAGATGAAGCTGCGACTCAGCCTGGGTGATGGCCTCCTCCAGGATGCGCTGTTCTTCGAGCTTGCGTTTGGCGTTGAGCTTGTCGAGTTTTGTGGCAAGCTCGCGTGCTTCTTCCGGGTCTTTTGCCCGCAGCATGCGAACGGCGAGGTCCGGGTCGCCGATGCGCCCGGCGGCATTGATGCGGGGCGCAAGGGCGAAGCCTATGGAGCCGGTGCCGACATTGTCGTCCGGTCCCAGGCCGCTGATCTCCTTGAGGGCCTGGATGCCCGGACGACGGCCTTCCTTGATCAGCAGGAGCCCGTTTTTGACCAGGATCCTGTTCTGTTCATCCAGGGGGACAACGTCGGCGACAGTGCCCAGTGCGACCAGATCAAGGAAATCGCGGATATCCGCTGGTGTCCCGGGGAGGAGGCGATTTACCGCGCCCATGAGCAGAAAAGCCACTCCGACACCGGCAAGATTGGGAGTCGGCCACCCCTCAAGCTTGGGGTTGATGATGACTTCGGCCTCGGGCAGGTCCTGTCCGGGCAGGTGGTGGTCGGTGATGATGACGTGCATCCCCAGCGCCTTGGCTTCTCGAATTTCTTCGATGTTGGCGATGCCGCAATCGACGGTCAGCAGCAGGCCGACGCCCTGATCTGCCAGCTCGCGGATGCCGTCCACATGCAGGCCATAACCGAAGTCCAGCCTGTCCGGGATGTAATGGCTGACCTCAACGCCCCGGCGGGCCATGAAATCCTTGACCAGCGTTGTGGCTGTAATCCCGTCCACATCGTAGTCGCCCCAGACCGCGATTCTGCGGTTTTCCTCGACAGCTTTGCAGATAAGGGCCGCACCGGCTTCGATGCCGGGCCACTTGTCCAGCGGATGCAGGTAGCGAAGTCCGGGGCTCAGGAATTTGTCCATGTCGGATTCCGTCATCAGGCCGCGCAGGGACATCAGGTGAACCAGCAGGGGGCTTACATCAAGCCGTTCGGCGATACCTCGCTGTTGAGCGATGCTGTGCGCGGCTTCTGGGGCCGGAGTTTTTAGTTTCCAGTCGGCCTGGGTCTCTGACATAAGGTTCATGCTTCCGGAAAAATAAGGTGACGAGCTTTGACATCCACGGGTCATGAAGTATAATTGTTTTTGCCTCAACTGCAAGAGCTTTGATTTCTTGAGTTTTTAAATCTTAGCAAAATGGCCGTAATTGTTGCGTAACTTATATCGGAAGGGCCTATGGAAACAACGTTTCGCCCCATCTCTCTTGACGGGCAGGATGAATATAATCGGCGTCTGGCGCAGTGCGGCCAGAAACCTTCGGACTACAGCTTTATCAACCTCTGGGGCTGGGGCCGGGAGTACGGCCTGGAATGGTCTTTCAGGGACGAGTATGTACTCATCAGGCAAACTTTCCCGCAGACCATGTACTGGGCCCCTGTCGGAAATTGGGAGAAGGCCGACTGGGGCGCTTTGCAGGACAGCCTGCCGGAGAGCACGTGCTTCATTCGTATTCCCGAAGAATTGAAGCTCATCTGGGAACAGCATCTGAGCGGAATTGAAGTCGAGGAGTGCAGGGAGCACTGGGATTATCTCTACGACGTGGGGGAGCTGACCGAGCTGAAAGGTCGGAAATTTCACAACAAGAAAAATCTGCTCAACCAGTTTATGCGTGATCACGATGCCAAATTTGTGATGCTGGATGAAAAAACGGTGGAATTCGCCCTGGCTTTGCAGACGGACTGGTTTTTGTGGCGCAACAGCGAAAATGACCAGACTTTGGATGCGGAAAACCGTGCCATCGTCAAGGTCATGCATGACTGGTCCAAGCTGGGGGGGCTTATCGGAGGCGGACTTGTGGTCGATGAAAGGATGATCGCCTACACCATCGCGGAGGCCCTGGACGATACGACCGTGGTCATCCATTTTGAAAAAGGATGCCCCAATTTCAAGGGCGTGTACCAGGCCATCAACCAGATTTTCCTGGAGCGGTGCTGCCAGGGTTTTCAGGTTGTCAATCGTGAGCAGGACCTTGGCGACGAAGGGCTTCGCAAGGCCAAGCTCAGCTACAACCCGGTGGAGTTTCTGAAGAAATACAGGGTCTGTATGCGGGGCGGGTTTGTCTAGTCCAGTTTTTCCCAGTATCCGCAATCCTTGACCGGACAGGCCAGGTGCATTCCTCTGGCCTTGGTCTCCTTGCGCACCAGGATCTTGGATTCGCACAGAGGACAGGGCTTGGCTACCGGAAAATCCCAGACCGCATAATCGCATTTGGGATATTTGCTGCAGGAATAGAAAGGTTTTCCGCGGCGGCTGGTTTTTTCAACCAGTTCGCCGTCGCATCCGTCCTTGGGGCACGCCACGCCGGTGCTCACGGATTTGGTGTGGCGGCAGGCGGGATAGTTGGAACAGGCCACAAATCTGCCGCCGGTCTTGGTTTTTTTGACCACCAATCGTCCGTCTTCGCATTTGGGGCAGGGCCCGAGCTCTTCGGGAGCCTCTTCCTTGACCAGTTCGATTTCTCCGGCGCTGTTGCGGATGTAGTTGCTGGTGAAAGAACAGGCGGGATAGTTGGCGCAACCCAGAAAGGTTCCGTTCTTGCCGAACTTGACCACCAGCCGGCCGTCCTCGCATTGGGGACAGGACAGCCCCGTGTCCATGCCGGCCTTGACCTGGGTCATGTTCTCGCGGGCCTTGTCCAGGGTCGGGTTGAAGTCCAGGGTGAAGTCCCGGAGCAGGGCGACCCAGTCGGTTTCGCCCTCGGCGACATGGTCGAGGCTTTCTTCCATGCGCGCCGTGAAACCGGCGTCCATGAGGTGGGCGAAATGTTCCACCAGAAGGTCGCAGACAATGACGCCCAGGTCCGTGGGATGAAAATGCTTTTCCTCAATGTGCACGTAGTCGCGGTCGGTCAGGGTGGAAATGATGGCCGCATAGGTCGAGGGTCGTCCGATGCCCAGTTCTTCGAGTTTGTGGACCAGGGACGCTTCAGAGAAGCGGGCCGGGGGCTGGGTAAATTTTTGTTCCTTGTGCAGCTTTTCCAGGCGTAGTTCCTGGCCGGTCACAAGTTTTGGCAGCAAGGCGCTCTGGTTGTCTGAAGATTGCGGCCAGATCTGCAGGAAACCGGGGAAGATGAGCCTCTCGCCTTTGGCCCGCCACAGGGCCGGGCCGCTTTCAATGGTGGCCACAGTGTCCCAGAAGCGGGCGGAAGCCATCTGCGAGGCCATGAAGCGCTCCCAGATGAGCCGGTAAAGTTTGTACTGTTCGGGCGGCAGGTTGTTCTTGATGGAGTCGGGAGTCAGGCTCGGATCGACGGGGCGTATGGCTTCATGCGCGTCCTGGGCGCTGCCCTTGCTTTTGTAGACCCGGGGCGCCTTGGGGTAGAAATCCGGTCCCAGGGTGCTGGTGATCCATTCGCGGGCGCCGTCCCGGGCCTCGTCCGAGATGCGCACCGAGTCGGTACGCATGTAGGTGATGAGCGCCGTGGTTCCGCGTTCGCCAAGTTCCACGCCCTCGTAGAGGCGCTGGGCCACGGACATGGTTCGTTTGGCGTTGAAGCCGAGCTTGTTGCTGGCATCCTGCTGCAGGGTGGAGGTGATGAACGGCGGACGCGGGTGGCGCTGGCGTTCCTTCTCGGCGATGTCCCGGACCACATAGGGCTGTCCGCTGACGCGGCTCTCCAGGGCCAGGGCCGTCTTTTCGTCGCCTATGACGGGTTTTGCCCCGTCCACTTTCCACAGGTCGGCATCAAAGGGCGGGGGGGTCTCGCCCTGGACCGTGATCTTGAACAACCAGTATTCTTCGGAAACAAAGGCCTGGCGTTCACGTTCGCGGTCCACGATGAGGCGCAGGGCCACGGATTGCACACGGCCGGCGGACAGGCCGCGTTTGACTTTTTTCCAGAGCAGCGGAGAAATTTTGTAGCCCACCAGGCGATCCAGAATGCGTCTGGCCTGCTGGGAATCAAAAAGGGGCTTGCGCAGTTCCGTGGGGTTGGCCAGAGCTTCTTTGACAGCCTTTGCCGTGATTTCGTTGAACTGAATGCGTTTCACATTCGGATTGGAAGTCCGGATGACTTCAGCCACGTGCCAGGCTATGGCCTCTCCTTCACGGTCCGGGTCAGGTGCCAGATAGACTGTGTCTGCGGCCTTGGCCGCGGATTTGAGTTTGCTGACGACCTTGGCCTTGCCGGGGATGATCTGATAGTCCGGGGCAAAATCGTTGCCCTCGTCCACGCCCAGGGTTTTGGTCGGCAGGTCACGCACGTGTCCCACGGATGCTTCCACTTCATACCCGCCGCCCAGAAACTTTTTGATGGTTTTGATTTTGGCGGGTGATTCGACGATGATTAAGTCCTTGCCCATAATGTTTGGGGGCTATATCCAGATTCCGAAGCACAGGGCAAGGGGTAATTCCCGCAAATCCCGAACGCTTCACCGTGGCTGATTTTCAACCCGTCGGTATCCTTTTACAAAGATTAAAAGATTATAATGGAACCCATGTCCCCAACTTATCGAGCAGGATTCATCGCCCTAGTCGGGCCGCCCAATGCAGGAAAGTCCACTTTTCTGAACAAGGTCCTTGGCGAGAAGGTCGCTATCGTCTCTCCCAAGCCCCAGACCACCCGAACCAGCATCACCGGGATTCACACCACCGCCGAAGAGCAGATTATTTTTCTGGATACTCCCGGCGTTCACACCGCGCGCGGCAAGCTGAACCGTTTTCTGGTCGATGCAGCCTGGGGCGCCCTGCAGGAGGCCAACGGAGTCATCCTGTTCCTTGACGGCTCCCGCTATGCAGGCAACGAAAAAGCCCTGGAACGCGACCTGCGCCCCCTGGCCAGCCGCATCGGCTCCCTTGGCGTGCCCATGGCCGTGGCCTTGAACAAGGTCGATCAGGTCAAACCCAAAGAGCGCCTGTTCGCACTGTTGACCGACTGCGCCGAGCGTTGGCCCGGAGTGGAGCTGGTGCCCATCTCCGCCCGCACCGGCGTGGGCGTCGACAGCCTCCTGGCCGTGATCCGCGAATTTCTGCCGCTCAGTCCGGCGCTCTTTCCCGAAGATCAGCTGAGCACGGCCTCGGTGCGTTTCATGGCCTCGGAGATCGTCCGCGAAAAGCTTTTCCTGGCTCTGAATCAGGAATTGCCCTACAACGTGGCCGTCGAAATCGAGACGTGGGAAGAATTGCCGGAGCAGAACATGACCATGATCGGGGCCATGATCTATACGTCAAAAAACAGTCACAAGGGCATGATCGTGGGCAAGCAGGGGCAGAATTTGAAGGTGATCGGGCAACAAGCCCGCCAGGAACTTAAAGCGCTGCTCGGCACCAAGGTGCATCTGGAACTTTGGGTCAAGGTGCGCGAAGGCTGGACCGAGGACGGCCAGTTCATGACCTCCCTGGGTCTTGGGTCCTAGGGAAAAAGGAGTGTCCATGGAACAGCCAGGCATCACCGAACGGTGGCAAAAAGTTCTGAAGCAGATGGCCGCAGCTGCCCGCAGGGCCGGGCGGGACCCGGACAGCGTGCGCCTGCTGGCCGTTTCGAAGCTGCATCCTGCGCACGACATCCGGGCTCTTTTCGAGGCCGGTCAGCCCATGTTCGGTGAAAATTACGTGCAGGAGGCCCTGAGCAAGATGGCCCTCCTGCCGCGTGAGATATCCTGGCACCTTATCGGACACCTGCAGACCAACAAGGTCAAGAGCGTCGTCGGGCGCTTTTCCCTTATTCACGGGGTGGATTCCCTGAAACTGGCCCGCTCGTTGCATGGTCAGGCCGAAGCAATGGACGTGATCCAGGACGTGCTGGTGCAGGTCAACCTGGCCGAAGAAAAGCAAAAAAGCGGCATCCTGGTATCGGAGCTGCCGCCTCTGGCCGAATTTCTGGCTCGCGGCACGAGTCTGCGCTGGCGGGGACTCATGCTCATGCCTCCTTTCTTCGACGATCCTGATCGGGCGCGCCCGTATTTCGCCCGCTTGCGGGAACTTGCCGAATCCTTGCGCACAGAATTCGGCCTCGCCTTGCCGGAATTGTCCATGGGCATGACCGGGGATTTCGAGGCTGCTATCGAGGAAGGGGCCACCTTGGTGCGCATTGGCACCAAAATATTTGGAGAACGCGGCTCAAACTAACGGCCACTGGGGACGGATGTTTTTATGGATCTGGCCACAATCATCGGAATCTTGGTCGCCTTTGGACTGGTCATCGCCGCTCTGGGCGGTGACGGCTTTTT
The DNA here is from genome assembly GCA_041690155.1 of Desulfomicrobium sp. Classification (GTDB taxonomy): domain Bacteria; phylum Desulfobacterota; class Desulfovibrionia; order Desulfovibrionales; family Desulfomicrobiaceae; genus Desulfomicrobium. Next base: position 70,533 of record JAWLHW010000001.1, read on the forward strand.
ATTTCTGGATTTTTCCTCCCTGCTCATCGTCATCGGCGGAACTATCGGCGCGGTGCTGGTTACCTATCCTTTGGAGAGCGTTCTTGGCGTAGCCCGCATCATCAAGAAGACGTTCTTGTCCAAGGCGGACGACCCGGCGGCGCTCATCGCCCAGTTTGTCGACTACGCCACCCGGGTTCGGCGCGAGGGAATTCTGTCCCTGGAAGCTCATTTGAAGAACATCCCGGATGATTTTCTGCGCAAAGGCCTGCAACTGACCGTTGACGGCCTTGATCCGCAGCTCATCCAGGAAATCATGGAGACCGAGATTTCGTGTCTTGAGGAACGCCATTTGAAAGGTGCCGAGATACTTCAGACTTTCGGAACCCTGGCTCCCGGCATGGGAATGATAGGCACCATCATCGGTCTTGTGCTCATGCTCAAGCGCATGAACGATCCGAGCACCATCGGCCCGGCCATGGCCGTGGCCCTTCTGACCACGTTCTATGGCGCTGTGCTGGCCAATCTCGTTTTCAATCCCATGGCTGGAAAGCTGCGTGCGCGCAGTCGGGAGGAAGTCCTGACTCGGAGCATGATCCTGGAAGGGATCATGTCCATTTCCCGGGGTGAGAACCCGCGCATCCTTGAAGAAAAGCTGAACAGCTATCTGCCTCCCAAGGAGCGCAAGGTCAGGTCCTGAGCCTGAAGAGGGGACACGCGTGATCAGAAAAAAGGCAAGAATCGAGCAATCGAAACCAGGGCTTCCGTCCTGGATGATCACCTTTTCGGATCTGGTCACCCTGATGATGACATTTTTCATTGTACTCGTGTCCATGGCCTCCCTCACGGACATCTATAAACGCAAAGTCGCCATCGGTTCCGTTTCCGGCACCTTCGGCACCGGCGCGCCAAGCATGAGCGACCTGACCACTGTAGACACCAGGACTCAGGTTGATCCCGGGCCCATCAACGTTTTCAAGGATCTCTCCCCGGTCAGGGATCATCTTTGGGAAGACCCGGACAAGGACCTGCGCTTTGAATCCAACCGCTTCATGCAGCGCCTGTCCATCGGGGCCGATGCCCTTTTCGCCCCCGGTTCCTCGGATCTCACAGAGGGCGGGCGATCGCTTCTGGACCGCTTGCGTCCCGTGGTGATGGAAAGCTCGCATCCTCTTGGATTGTCGGGGCACACCTCTGACGGCATGGACGAATTTGGCCCTGATTATCTGGCCAAGCCGTGGCTCAAGGTCGATTTTTCCTGGGAGCTTTCCCTGGCGCGGGTGATGGCCGTATACAAATATTTCGTTGAGACAGGAGTCGAGCCTGAAAAATTGCGGCTGGAGGCATTTGGACGATTCCGGCCGCGCTTGACCACCGAGACCCCAGGTGAGAGGCAGACCAATCGACGGGTTGAAATCACCCTCGACCGGCGGGTCGCCAGCTGGATTCATGAAAGTGCGGCCCAGGCTGTCGACGAAGAATCCGCCCAGGAGCCCGAGGACAGCTACCGGGTAAAGGATTTTCTGTTCCGTTTCGACCTGCCGGGAGAGCCCTGATGGCCCGCAGGAAAAAACGCGCCGAACTGGGGGCGCCGGGCGCGTCCTGGATGGTCACCTTTGCGGACCTCATGACCCTGCTGCTGAGTTTTTTTGTGCTGTTGCTGTCCATGTCGTCCATGGACAAGTCCATCCTGCGCGATGTGGTCTCCCATTTCGTGGGCGACATGGGACTGGCTCCGAAGAAAGGGGCGGGCAGGCTCACGACCCGGTTCGAGTTCATGAACAAGATCATCGAGAATCCGGCGGACGCGCTGCAAAATCCGCAACGCATCAAGGATTTGCTTTTTCCGGACGAGGTCTTGCCCGAGGATATGGCCAGGAGCACCCTGGACGAGAATCTGCAGATCCTGGTGCGTCCTGAAGGCATTGCCCTTGTCCTCTCCGACGGGCTGCTCTTTGGCGTCGGAGAAAGCGCCCTGACCGAGGACAGCCGCAAGCTTCTGTCGGAATTCGCCCAGTTTCTGGCTTCCGTGCCCATGCCGGTCAATGTGGCGGGGTACACGGATAACGTACCTGCGGGTCAAAAGGACAACTATATGCTGTCCGCGGAGCGGGCCATGTCCGTGCTGACCTTCTTTTTGCAGCAGGGGTTTGATCCGCGGCGTTTTTCTGTTTCCGCCTATGGCGAGGCATTTCCCCTGGGCGACAATACCACGCCCGAGGGCCGGGCCAAGAACAGAAGAGTGGAGATTTTATTGAAAACCAAGGGAAGAACGTATCTTTAGGCCCGTTTTTCGCAAGGATCCAACAGGAGGAATATATGGCCGACAAAAAAGCGCCGGCGCCGGAAAAGGCAGAAAAGAAAAAGGGCGGCAAGCTCAAGCTCATTATCATGGTGCTCGTTGTCCTTGGCGTTCTGGGCGGAGGCGGTTTCGCGGCGTGGAAGTTCTTCTTGCAGCCCAAGATGGCCGGGGATGCCGCTGGAAACGCCACTGCCGAAGAAGCCGGTGATTCCAAGGCCGAGATCGAACCCGGGGGCCAACTGGTGACTCTGGACTCTTTTGTGGTCAATCTTTCCGATCCCATGGGGCGAAGATATCTGAAAACCACGCTTGATGTGGAAGTGGCGAACGCTGCCGCAGCGGCGGAATTGACCGCTGCCATGCCCAAGGTCAAGGATACGCTGCTGCTCCTGCTTTCCAGCAAATCTTTCGCCGATATCAGCAGTATGGACAAGAAGATCGAGCTGAAAAATGACATCGTCAGCCGACTGAACCAGATTATCGGCAAGAACAAGGTGCGCAATGTCTATTTTACGGAATTCGTGGTCCAGTAAGCGACTGGTGGGCAGCATATGAGTAAGATCCTGAATCAGGATGAGGTCGATGCCCTGCTCCGGGGAATTTCGGGCGGGGAGATCGAGACCGAAGAAGAGGTGGCCGCCGAGACCAAAGGCTTCGTGGCTTTTGATCTGGCCAACCAGGACCGGATCATCCGTGGCCGCATGCCGGTGCTTGAGATCATCAATGACCGCTTTTCACGGCTCTGTACCAGCGCATTGGCCAACACCATGCGTAAACGGGTGGACGTGAATCCGATCTCCATCGATATGTCCAAGTTCGGCGATTTCATGCGTTCCCTGCCCGTGCCGACGAGCATCAACATATTCAAGATCGACCCCCTGCGCGGCAACGCCCTGCTGGTGGTCGATACCCGGCTGGTGTTTTCCCTGGTGGAGAATTTTTTTGGTGGCGCGGGCAGTCAGCCTAAAATCGAGGGCCGTGATTTCACGCCCATCGAACAGTCCATCATCGTCAAGGTGGTCAAGATCATCCTGGCCAATCTGGAAGACGCCTGGCGTCCGGTGCACGAGGTCAGCATCGAGCTGCTGCGCTCCGAAATCAACCCGCAGTTCGCCACCATTGTTCCGCCCAGCGACGTGGTGGTGGTCATCTCTTTTGAGGTGGAGCTGGAAAACGCCCTGGGCTCCATGGTGCTGGCACTGCCTTACGCAACCATAGAACCCATCAGGTCGAAGCTTTATGCCGCCTTCCAGACCGAGCGACTGGAAATTGACCATGCCTGGATTTCCCGTTTCCGGGATCGGCTCATGGAGACGCCCGTTGATATGGACGTCACGTTTGGTACGACGCAGATCACCGGCCGTCAGCTCCTCGACATGAAGGTCGGCGACATACTCATGTTGGACCAGGACGAGGACGCAATGCTTTCGGGCCGGATTCACGGGGTTCTCAAATTTTTTGGACTTCCGGGTTTTGTCAAGGGAAACAAGGCGTTCAAGGTCGTTAAAGAACAGGAACTCAATTACTAGGGGTACGGTATGGTCGAAGATCAGGACAAGCTGGCGGCGGAATGGGCCGCAGCCCTGGAGCAGCAGGGCGAAGCAGAGGCCGAAGGCGCCGGGGGCGAGAAGGACTTGGCCGATGCCTGGAGCTCAGCGCTGCAGGAACAGGACTCTGGCGGCTCGGACCAGGCCCTGGCCGATGAATGGGCCAAGGCTTTGGCTGATGAGGAAGAGACCAAGATTCAGCATGAAAAGAAGCAGAAGCAGCTCGCCGCCCAGAGCAAGGATTTCGATTACAAAGATTTGACGGCGGAAGCCAAGGCACCCAAGCCCGAAGGGCTGCGCAAGGACCTTGATTTCATCCTCGACATCCCGCTTGAGGTTTCGGCCCAGCTCGGGAGCACCAAGCTGCTCATCAATGAGCTGCTGCAGCTCGGGCAGGGCTCGGTCATAGAGCTGAACAAGCTGGCCGGTGAGCCGCTGGAAATACTGGTCAACGGCAAGCTCGTGGCGCGAGGTGAGGCCGTAGTCATCAATGAAAAATTTGGGGTGCGGCTGACCGATATCATCAGCCCCATCGAGAGGGTGAAGCAGCTTGGATAACGCGACTTTGACAGGTGCCGGTGCAGGGCTTGGCCTTGCATCGCTCAAAATGGCTGCGGCGTTGCTCCTCATTTTGGGGCTCATCTTTCTGGCGCTCGCACTCCTGAAACGCTACGGGCTGGCGGCACGACTGCAAGGCAGAGCTTTCGGCGCCCTGCGGGTCGAGGAGAGGATTGCCCTTGGTCCGCGCAAGCAGTTGGTGGTGGTCCGCTTCTTGAATAAGCTTCTGGTGTTGGGCGTCACCGACAACGGAATCAACTTGATAGCGGAGCACCAGGCAGACAATGAACCGACCCCTGATTTTCAGAGCACTTTGGACCAGGAAGCTAGGGAGAATCCTCCTTCCTAGCCTGTTTTTCTGTTTTTTCCCGTTTTTGCTCATGGCCGCCGACGGGCCCAATCTTCCTTCTCTTTCCCTGCAGCTTTCCAGCGAACAGGCTGAGCCGCAAAAAGTGGCCGTGGCCCTTGAGATCATGGCGCTGCTCACGATCCTGTCCATGGCACCGGCCTTCATGCTGACGGTCACGTCCTTCACCCGAATAATCATTGTCTTTCACTTTCTGCGCCAGGCCATGGGAACCCAGCAGATGCCGCCCAACCAGGTGCTTGCCTCGCTGGCCATTTTTATGACTGTGGTCATCATGATGCCTACGGGGCGCAGCATCAATGATACGGCCCTGCAACCGTATCTGAATGAGGAAATCGGCTATGGGGAGGCACTGGAGCGGGCGGAAACGCCGCTGAGGACTTTTCTTTTCAAGCATACCAGGGAAAAGGATCTTTCCGTATTTTTTTCGATAACAGGACTTGAGCGACCGCAAAACAAGGACGAAGTGCCGACCATGGTTCTTGTGCCTGCTTATGTGATCAGCGAGCTCAAGACGGGATTTCAGATCGGATTTTTGATTTACATCCCGTTTCTGATTTTGGACATGGTCGTAGCGAGTATCCTTCTTTCCATGGGTATGATGATGCTGCCGCCAGTCATGGTGTCTCTGCCGTTCAAGATTCTTCTCTTTGTCATGGTGGATGGCTGGAATCTGATAATAGGCTCTCTTGTCAACAGTTTTGTCTAGTCCCAGACCAGGAGTGGAGCATGACCCCCGAATTTGTCATCGGTTTCGCACGGCAATCCATCGAGCTGACTCTGGTCATCGCCTTGCCCATGCTCGGCGTGGGCCTCGGAGTTGGCGTTTTTGTCAGCATACTTCAGGCTGCAACGCAGATTCAGGAAATGACCTTGACGTTTGTGCCCAAGATCATCGCCGTTTTTTTGGCGCTGCTCATCTCCTTCCCCTGGATCATGGATAAAATGATCACCTACACTCGGGAAATTTTTCTGAATTTCCCGCAATACATCAAATAGCCCGTCTGCGCTAAAGTCTTTGGCGCAGCATTTCCGTCATGATCATGGCGCCTGCCTGAGCCACATTCAGCGAATCAAACCCTCCCTGCATGGGGATGGACAGCTTTTCCGTGCAGCGCTTGCCCACGTTGGGGCGCATGCCCTTGTCCTCATTGCCGAGCACCAGCACCGCCGGGAAATTAAGGCGGGCCTGAAAGAGGTTCCGACTTTCAGGCCCGGTGCCTGAGCCGTAGATCGCAAGTCCTGCCTCGGCGCATGTGTCGAGCGCGCGGGCCAGGTTGACCACCTGGCACAGAGGCAGGCTGTCGAGCGCCCCGGCTGCGGCCTTGGCGGCCGCAGGGCCGATGAAGGCCGTGCGGTCCTTGGGGAAGAGCAGGCCCGCCCCGCCAAGGGCCAGGAGGGTGCGGGCCAGGGTTCCTACGTTCCCCGGGTCCTGTACCTGGTCCAGGGCCAGGATGAGGGGAAACGGGCTCTGGCAGGCCTGCGCGATGAGCTGGTCCAGTTCGATCAGCTGCCGGCCGCGCAGGCGAGCCACCACTCCTTGGTGATTCCCGGGAAACATGCGGTCCAGATCCGGGCGCCTCACCTTGCGAAAGCGCACCCCCAGTTCACGGCATTTGCCGATCACTTCTCCGAGGCCTGTGGCGTCTTCGGATAGAAACACCGTGTCCAGCGCGTGCGGCCTGGATGAGAGGAGTTCGAGAACCGGCTTGCGCCCGGGGGTGAGATGGGCGTTGTTGTCAGAATTTTCGTAGAGTTGCTGATCCATGATGAGCCCCTGGTTCGGGTTTGCAATTTGATTTTTTTTTCTGTAGCAGGTCAAAATGCTCGATCTCGCTCGCCCAATTTTTTTAGGGCCGGTGGCCAACTTGTGACCAGGAGATTGTTTTGACATTTCATATACGTGGAGTTCTGCTCATTATCATGCTGGTCTTGGCCGGATGTATGCCTGCCAAAAAGGCTCAGGGTCCGTCGGATCCTGCAGCCCCGAGCGTGTCGAGTCGGAACGCCGGAAATGAACTGGCGCCGGATGCGTCGGTAGCATCCGGGTACGACACCCCGGAGGCCTGTCCCCCGAATGAGGATGTTGACCCGCTTGATGTCCTGCAGGAAGGAGATGACCTCCCCAAGGAGGAGTCCTTGTCCGCCGAGGAACAAAAAATCCTCGATACGCAGATATCCTTTCATGTCGGTTTGGATACCGAGGAAAACGCGGATGTCCAGCGCTATTTTCAGTACTACACCCATACTCAACGAGGCACGATGACGGCCTGGCTCAAACGGGCCCAGCTCTATCTGCCGCATATCAGGGAACGATTTCTGGCCGAGGGGCTGCCCGAAGACCTGATCTATCTGCCCTTCGCCGAGAGCGGATTCAATCCCTTTGCCCTCTCCCATGCCGGTGCCTGCGGCGTATGGCAGTTCATGCCCCGGACCGCTGTCAATTACGGATTGACCGTGGACAAATGGGTGGACGAGCGTCGCGATCCCCATAAATCCACCGAGGCCGCCATTGCCTATCTGAAAAAATTGTATGGGGATTTTGGTGATTGGTCCCTGGCTCTGGCCGCCTACAATGCAGGTGAGGGCACCATTGGCCGCGCCTTGAAAAAGACGGGCACCGAGGATTTTTTCAGCCTCTGTGAGGCTTCGGAGGATTTGAAGAAGGAAACCAGACTTTACGTCCCCAAGTTCCTGGCCCTGGTCAAGGTGGCCCGGAACCTGGAGAAGCTCGGTTTTGAACCCCTGGACCTGGAGAAACGTCCCGTTGTTCCCGTTCAGCTGAAAGCCAAGCCTGGAACCGACCTCTTGGCTTTGGCCCAGAGCCTGGGCATGGACTGGAAGTCTTTTCGGGAGCTGAACCCTTCTTTTCGCAAGCAGGAAGCTCCTCCCTCCCGCTCCGTCAAGGTCGCCGTCCCCGGCCATCTTGTGGCCAAGGCAGAAGATTTCCTGAAGCGTCCCGTAGTTTCAAGACAGACACGGTACGCATCCTACAGGGTCAAGCCCGGGGACACATGGTGGGGGATTTCCAGGGAGTATAAAGTCTCGGTGGCTGTCTTGCAGAAAGCCAACAACGACAGCAGGACCAAGACCCTGCGGGTTGGGCAGACGCTACGCATACCCGGCCAGGGTCCGGCGTCCGATTCAGTCGCAGACGCCAGAAAATGGGCCGCCAAAAGAGCCAATTATCTGGTCCGAAAAGGCGATACCGTCTGGTCCATTGCAAAACAGTTCAAGACTGATCCGTCTTCATTGCTCAAGGCCAATGGTCTTGAGAGTTCTTCGGTGCTGAGGATCGGCCAGAAGCTTTACGTGCCCGATGCGGGCAGTGCCGATGTGAAAGTCGCCAAGGCTCATGCCGATGCCGTGCGCAGAAATTTGGTCAGCTACAAGGTGCGGCCGGGAGATAGCGTGTGGGGCATTGCCAAACGCTTCGGGGTGACCCCGTCAGATTTGCTGGCCTGGAACAAGCTGGCCAAGAACGCCTATATCCGCCCGGGCGACCAGCTCAAGGTCTACCGCTGATTTCTTGCCCCATACTCAAATGGCAGGCTCCCGGGCCTGCCATTTTCATTCTGACGACACCGCGACCGGCAGATCGATGACGAATCTGGTCCATTCTCCCCGGGCCGTCTGGACGGCCATCATTCCGGCATGTTCCTCGGTGATGATGAAGTAGGAAACGGACAGCCCAAGCCCCGTGCCCTTGCCCACGGCCTTTGTGGTAAAGAAGGGCTCGAACACTCGTTTGCGTACAGATTCTTCAAGCCCGGGTCCGTTGTCTTCCAGTTCAACGCGCACCCACGGCGCATTCCCTTTCACTCGCAGTATGAATTGCGGCCCCTGGCCTTCGGGGTAGATTTTCTCGCCCATGGCCTCGGCTCCATTGCGCAGCAAATTCAGGAAAACCTGTTGCAGCTTGCTCGCCGAGCCGTGGATTTTGGGGAGATTGTCTTCATATTCGCGGACGATCTGGATTTTCTTGAAGTCGTAGTTTTTTTTCAGGTCATAGTCGGTGCTGGCAAGCCCCAGGGTCATGTCGAGCAGTTCCGTGATGCTTTCCGGGGCCAGCGCCGGCTCGCTTTTGCGGCTGAAGCTCAGCATGTTGCTGACGATCTGCGCGGCTTGCGCCCCGGAACTGCGAACAGAGCTCAGCATTTTCGGGATTCCTCGTTGCTCCAGGTAATTTTGCAGGGCTTCAAAGGTGATGCCTGCTTCCCGAGCCGCCGCGGCATTCTGCGGTAACGGCATGAGGAGTCTGGTCTCCATGACTTGGGCGTTGCCCATGATGGAAGCCAGAGGATTGTTGATTTCATGGGCCATGCCCGCGGCCAGTCCGCCGACGGAGAGCATTTTTTCCGACTGGATCAGGATTTCCTCGATGCGGACCTTGTCGGTCACGTTGTCAATGCGGATGACCGCTCCTTCCACCCCGTTGGTGATCAGGGGGTAGATGGTCACGTCCTCGAACAGGGTTTCGCCATTCTCCACTCTGCTGAGCTTCCCTTCGAAAACCGGTTTTTTGCTGGCGATGGACTGGTTGACCTTTCTCATTTCGGAGCCGAGCCATGGCACTACCTGTGCCAAGAGCCGGCCCTGCGCCTGGGCTTCGTTCACACCGGTCACCAAGGCTGCCTGCTGGTTCCATTGCGCGATGCGTCCGTCGGCATCGACTCCGATCAGCATGGACGGCATGGAGTTGATGATATTGGCGAGCAGCGTGCGCAAACGCTGGGTCTCCTTGGCGGCGCGGTTGCGCTCGGTAATGTCCACGAAGGAACCGATGATGCCTTCCGCGTGCTTGAATTCGTCAAAAAAGATCTGTTTGGCGAAGATGACCTCGCGCAACTCACCATTCTTGTTTCGGATTTTTGATTCATAGGTGTTTTTACGGGTGTCATGAAGCAGGCTGCGGTCTTTTTCTTCATACGCCTCGGCCAGGTCCGGCCACAAATCGTGGGCTGTTTTGCCGAGGATTTCTTCGGAGGTAATGCCCATGATGTCGGTGAACGTCTGATTGCAGCCCAGATAGTGCCGCTCCGAGTCCTTGTAGAAGATGGGGATGGGGATGGCGTCCAGCAAGACTTCGGTGAAGCGCAGGTTGCGCGTCAGGTTGGCATGGGCGCTCTGCAGCTGCTCCTCCGTGATGCGTCGGCGCTGGCTGGCCAGGATGAGGGCCACCTGATCGGCGATGCGGCTGGCGAACGTGATTTCATCCGGCTGCCAGGAACGCAGCTCTCCGACATGCTCGAAACAGATGACGGCGGTCAGCTCTGCGTCGATGAGCACCGGCACGTCGAGCATGGACACGATCCCGTTGGGTTCGAGGTATTTTGGGGCGAAATCGCGGGTGCGGGGGTCCTGCCGGGCGTCGGTCGCGATGACGGGGCCTTTGCTGATCGCCTTGAAATAGACGTCGAACCTGGCGCAGTCCAGGCAGGTGCCTGAGGTGTGCTCTTCCTTCAGGGTATCGAATTTATCCATGCAGCAGAGGCTGTTGGCACGCATTATCCACAGGCTTGCCCGGGTCACGTCCATGGCATGGGTCATCCTGGTCGTTATCATGGGGGCGGCTTGCTGCAGGCGGCCATGAAAGACGCTCGGATGAGTGGAGATTTCGGCGATGACGGTCTGCTGCCGTTCGATGCGTTGCAGGGTTTTGCGCAGGGTGTCTTCGGCCCGGTGCCGTTCGGCGATTTCGTTTTGCAGCTCCCGGATCTTTTGCTGCAGCATGGGGTAGTAGCTTTTTCTTCCTGAAGATTCGCTCAGCCCCACGATCTTGTCGCGCAACGATGTGACGCTTGGTGCGCCCTCTTCAGGTTGCTTCTTCATAGATGACTTGGATGTCGCGCTTGTTGGCGGATTTGGGGTTGGTGACCAGGCAGGGGTCAAGGATGGCCTTGTCCGAAAGCACGGGGATGTCGCTCACGCGGATGCCCTTGGCGGCTAGACGGTCCTTGATGCCCAGGGAGTTGCGCAGGCTTGTCATGGATTCGATGAGCCACGCGCGCACTTCCGAGGTGCTCATGCCACGGGAATCAAGCCCCATGGCTTCGGCGATGGTTCGGAACCTTTCGGGTGCCGCCGAGAAATTGTAGTCCACCACATGCGGCAGGAGCAGGGCGTTGCATTCGCCGTGGGGCAGGTCTTTGTATCCGCCCAGGCTGTGGGCCAGGGCATGCACCGCGCCAAGGCTTGCATTGGAAAAGGCCAGCCCGGCCTGCATGCTGCCCAGCATGGTTTTGGCCTTGAGTTCCATGTCTTCGGGATGGTTGAACGACTCCAGCAAGTTGCCGTGAACCAGGCGGATGCCCTCCAGGGCGTGAACATCGGTCATGGGCGAATGGGCGCTGGAGACAAAGGCCTCGATGGCGTGGGCCAGGGCGTCCATGCCCGTGCAGGCGATGAGATAGGGGCTTTTTGTCATCAGGGTCTGCGGGTCGATGAGGGCCACATCGGGGATGATGGTCTTGCTGATGATGGCGATCTTGGTCTTGCGGTCCGTGTCGTTGATGATGGCGAACTGGGACACGTCGGCCGAAGTGCCCGCCGTGGTCGGGATGCAGATGAGCGGCGGCATGGGGATGATGATCTTGTCCACGCCTTCGTAGTCCAGGATGTGCCCGCCGTTGGAGACGACAATTCCGATACCCTTGGCGCAGTCCATGGGGCTTCCCCCGCCCACGGCCACGATGCCGTCGCACTCGCCCGCTTCGTAAGCCGCGACACCGGCCATGACCTCTGCGGCCTTCGGGTTTTGGGTGATCTCTGAAAAAATCACGCCTTCGATGTCGAAGGCAGCGAGGCTCTCCATGACTCTTGCGGCCCATCCGGCGGCCAGTACGCCGGGGTCGGTGACGACAAGGGGTTTGCTGATGCCGAATTTGCCCGCGTACTGTCCGGCCAGGTCCACTGCGCCAACTCCAAAAATGGTTTCCGGAGCGACGAATTTGCGCAGATCGGTGAAGTTCATGCTGTTCCCCCTGGGCCGGATTGAGAAAAGGATGGAATAGGCATTTTTAGCATGTTGTGCATTGAAGTGCCAGAATTAGTTGTTCAATACTCCCCTGAAGCATGAAAATGCACAGAAAGGAAGCCTGGCGGCGCTATGAAACTTCATGCCTGCGGAAACAGTCCCGGCTATGGTCGTTGACCAGGCCAACAGCCTGCATCAGGGCATAGCAGGTGGTGGACCCGAGGAATGTGAATCCGCGTTGCTTGAGATCCCTGGCCAGGGCGTCGGATTGGGGGATGGTGACGGGATAGTCGGACAAGCTATTGATATCATGCACTATCGGACGGCCGTCGACAAAATTCCACAGATAGGAGTCAAAGGAGCCATGGCTGGCCTGCACGGCAAGAAATGAACGGGCGTTAACGATGGCGGACTCGATCTTGCGGCGGTGGCGGATGATGCCCGGATCAAGCAGCAGGCGGTCCACGTCGCGAGGAGTGAACCGCGCCACGGCCAGAGGATCGAATTCGGCGAAGGCGCCCCTGTAGCCCTCTCGTTTGCGCAGCACCGTATACCAGGACAGCCCGGCCTGCGCGGATTCGAGGATCAGAAACTCGAAAAGAATGCGGTCGTCGTGGACCGGAACTCCCCACTCATCGTCGTGATAGCGGACATAGTCCGGCTTGGAGAGGTCAAGCCAGGGACAGCGGATCACGATGCTTTCCCACGGGCGGCCAGGGTCTCTTCCAGCAGGGACATGGCGCGGGGGAGGGGGAAGCGCTGCCCGGTCCAGCGCTCGAACTGGGCCAGGCCCTGATGCACGAACATGGGCAGGCCGGGAATGATGGCGACACCTTCACGCCGGGCTTGGACCAGAAGCTGGGTTTCCCTGGGGTTGTAGACCAGATCGTAGACCAGGGTGATGCCCGCCAGGGACGATTTCCAGGGCGAAAGGGCCTGGAAGGGGCCGGACATGCCAAGGGGAGTGGTGTTGACCAGCAGGTGCGGCCGTACATCGTGCCGATCGGACCAGGGTACATGCTCGGCCTGGAAGGATTGGGCCAGGCGGTCGGCCCGGCCTCCCGTGCGTGCGGAAAGAAGCACCTTCCATCCTGCGTTGTGCAGGCCGCAGACCGCCGCGCGGGCCGCGCCTCCAGCGCCCAGAACCAGAGCCGTGCCAGGTTGCGTCCCGCGCTCCAGGAGCGGCGCCATGAACCCGGTCACATCGGTGTTGTCGCCCCACAGTGACTTGTCCTGCCAATACAGGGTGTTGACGGCGCCGATATCGCGGGCGCTTTGCGTCAGTTTGTCGACCAGGGGCATGACCGTCTCCTTGTGCGGAATGGTCACGCTTGCCCCGTGGATGGGCAGGGTGCGCAGGGCGGCCATGAAGGCGGTGAGCTTTTCGGGCGGGGTGTCCCAGACATGATAGGAGGCCTTTGTGCCCAGTTCCAGGAAACCCCAGTTGTGCAGGACGGGGCTCAGGGTGTGTGTGAGGGGGTGGCCGATTATGCCGAGCAGTAGCATTGTCGCACCTCGGAAGGTTCAGGTGAAGGATGGGTGCGGGAAAAAACGGGGCCCTCGCGGGCCCCGGGAATCGTCAGGCGTATTGGCCGTTGGCGATGACGTAATCCGCGCCGGCCTGGATGGCTGCCGCGTTCTTGGGGATCATGTGGCTGTAGTGCGCGGAGATGACCGAATCGAGGCTGTCCTGCACCTGTTTGACCGGCATGACGCCCGTGGCCTGCACGTAGGCGCCGATGGCGACCATGTTGGCCATGCGTGTGTTGCCCAGGCCATCGGCGATCTCGTTGACCGGCACGGCGTAGACCTTGACCCGGTCCTTGTGGGCCTGGGCCGGGTCGATGAGCGAGGAGTTCAGAATCAGTACTCCGCCGTCCTGCAGCTGTGGCTGGAACTTGTCCAGGGACGGGCCGTTCATGATGATCAGGCTCACGGGCGAGCGGATTATGGGCGACCCGATGACGTCATCGGAGACCACGACGGTGCAGTTGGCCGTGCCGCCGCGCATTTCCGGTCCGTAGACGGGAATGTAGGTCACGTTGAGCCCTGCGTTCATGCCCGCGTAGGCCAGGAGGTTGCCGATGAGCATGACGCCCTGTCCGCCGAACCCGGCGATGATTGCATCCTGGTAAATGCTCATTTCTCCTCCTTTGCCAGAGCGTCTTTGAAGTTGCCCAGAGGGAAGTAGGGGATCATTTCCGTTTCCACGCGCTTGTTGGCCTGCAGCGGGGTCATGCGCCAGTTGGTGGGGCAGGTGGCCAGAATCTCCACAAAGGAGAAGCCAACTTGCTTGGTTTGATACTCAAAAGCCCTGGTCACGGCCTTTCTGGCTTTCTTGATGTTCTTGATGTTGTTGACCGCGACCCGCTCGGCAAAGGCCACGCCGCCGAGGGAGGCGATGATCTCGGTCATGCGGATGGGCATGCCCTCGTTCTCGCGGCAGCGGCCGCCGGGGCAGGTGGTGGTCTTCTGGCCGACCAGGGTGGTGGGGGCCATCTGTCCGCCGGTCATGCCGTAGACGGTGTTGTTGACGAAGATCGTGGTGATGTTCTCGCCCCGGTTGGCGCAGTGCATGATCTCGGCCATGCCGATGGAGGCCAGGTCGCCGTCGCCCTGATAGGTGAAGACGATTTGGTCCGGCCGGGCGCGCTTCACGCCCGTGGCCACCGCCGGAGCGCGGCCGTGCGGCGCTTCGATGGCATCAAGGGTGAGGTAGTTGTAAATGAAGACCGAGCAGCCGATGGACCCGACAAGGATGGTCTTGTCGACCAGGCCCAGATCCGTGATGGCCTCGGCCACCAGGCGGTGCGCCGTGCCGTGGTGGCAGCCGGGACAGTAGTGCGAGGCCCGGTCGGTCAGGACTTCCGGGTAGTTGGTGACGCAAATTTCCTGGGTCATGCTTATCCCTCCAGCGCCTTCAGAATGGGTTCTTCGAAATCATCCGGCGTGGGCAGGTTGCCGGGCAGCTGGCAATGGAACGCCGAATCCGCCACGGTCCGGATAGAGAGGCGCACGTCTTCCACCATCTGGCCCATGTTGTGTTCGATGGTCAGGAAGCGTTTGCCTTCCTTGGCCAGGTTCAGGAGCACTTCCGAAGGGAAGGGGAAGAGCGTGATCGGCCGCACCAGGCCGACTTTATGGCCCTGGGCGCGCAGTTTGCGAATCGTGCTCTTGACGATGCGGCCGATGGAGCCGAAGGCCACGACGATGAGTTCGGCGTCTTCGGTCAGGAAGAGTTCCTGATCCACCTCGGCCTGCATGGCCCGGTATTTGGCCTGAAGCTTCTGATTCTGTCCCGCCAGCGCGCCGTCATCAAGGAAGAGGGATTTCAAAAGACGCGGATCGCGGCCCTTGGCACCCTGCAGTCCCCAGTCCTGCCCTTCGTCCGGGTCCAGGTTCTCGGGTACCCACGGCACCACCGGTTCCTTCATCTGGCCAATGATGGCGTCGGCCAGGACCAGGACCGGATTTCTGTACTTGAAGGCCAGGTCAAAGGCCTTGATGGTCAGGTCGTAGGCTTCCTGCACCGTGCCCGGTGCCAGCACCAGCAGGCGATAGTCGCCGTGGCCGCCGCCCTTGACGGACTGGAAATAGTCGCCCTGGGAGGGGCCGATGTCGCCCAGGCCCGGGCCGCCGCGACTGACGTTGACCAGCACGCCGGGAAGCTCGCTGCCAGCCATGTACGAGATGGCTTCCTGCTTGAGGGACATGCCCGGGCTCGACGACGAGGTCATGGCCCGGATGCCGCAACCTGCCGCGCCGAGCAGCATGTTGGCTGCGGCCACTTCGCTCTCGGCTTGCACGAATTGCCCTCCGGCCTCGACCAGGGCCGAGGACAGAAATTCGGGAATGTCGTTCTGAGGGGTGATGGGGTAGCCGAAAAAGCATTTCATTCCCGCAGCCAGGGCGCCGCGGGAAATGGCTTCGTTGCCCTTGACGAAGATGCGTTTGGGAGTGCTCATTTTCCTCCTCCTTTGGCCGACTTCGTCGTGTAGACGTTGATGGCATAATCCGGACACATCATGGCGCAAAAGGCGCAGCCCTTGCACTCGCTCATCATGTCGGGGGTGATTTCGGTCACCTTGTATCCCTTCTGATTGAACCGACTCGATTGCTGGATGATGCCGGTCGGGCAGACTTCGGTGCAGAGCAGGCAGCCCTTGCAGCGGTCTTCCCGGAACTCGACTCTGCTTGGCATGGAATACCTCCACGGGGGGGATAGTGTTGATAATAAAGGACTTCTTGTCAGGCGGATCAGCGGATGAGCATGGCGTCGCCGTAGGAAAAAAAGCGAAAACCCTGTCGTACCGCATGGTTGTAGGCATCGATAATCTGTTGCCTGCCCGCGAGTGTGCAGACCATAATGATTAGGGAAGAGCGGGGCAAGTGGAAGTTGGTGATGAGCTGGTCCACAACCTTGAACTCGTACCCGGGGTGGATGAAGATGTCCGTCCAGCCCTTGAACGGCGCGATCTCTCCCAGGGCCGTGGCCATGCTCTCCAGCGTCCGGGAGGTGGTCGTGCCCACGGCGACAACGGGGCGCCCCTCGCTTTTGGCCTGGGCGATGGCGCGGGCGGTCTCTTCGGGCACCTCTGCATATTCGGCGTGCATGGCGTGTTCGCGGATGTCATCGCAGCGAACCGGGCTGAAGGTGCCATAGCCGACGTAGAGCGTGACCTCGGCCAGTCTGATGTCCCGCTTGGCCAGGGAGTCCATGATCTGCGGCGTGAAGTGCAGCCCTGCGGTGGGCGCGGCCACGGAGCCGAGCTTGTCTTCCCGGGAATAGACGGTCTGGTAGCGGGTGCGGTCCTCGCTCTTGTCCTCGCGGTGGATGTACGGCGGCAGGGGGATGTGGCCCTGTTTCAGGAAATGCTCGGCCAGATCGCCGCTCCAGCGCATTGCAACCTTCGCCCTTCCGAACTCGCCTTTTTCGAGCACGCGCAGTTCAATGCCCGGGAAAAGGAGCAGGTCGCCCTGGCGCGGGCCCTTTGAAGCCTTGAGCAGGCCCTCGGCAGTGGCGGTCCTGGTGCCGTCCTCGCTTGCGTCGGGCTCGATGAGCGCCAGGGGAGTGAGTAGCAGGAATTCGACCTTGCCGCCTGATTCCTTGCGCCCGATGAGTCTTGCGGGCAGAACCTTGGTGTTGTTGACCACCAGCAGCGCGCCAGGCGGGAGAAGGTTCGGGATGTCGGCGAACATGGCGTCGCGCACTTCGCCGCTGTTCCGGTCCAGCACCAGCAGCCGCGAAGCCCCGCGCTTTTCGGTCGGGTCCTGGGCGATCTGGGCTTCGGGCAGGTCAAAATCGTATGATTGAAGATTGAATTCCGGTGGAATAGCAGTCATGTTTGTCCTCATGTCCACGTGCTGCTAGCCCAAGCCACGGCGAAGCGCAATTCTTCCGAACAGCAACCTTAACGGCGAACCCATGACCAACGACATTCTTGATTTTGACCGCGAGCACATCTGGCACCCCTATACCTCGACGACGAATCCGCTGCCCGTACAGGAGGTCGTTTCAGCGCACGGCGTGCGCCTGCGCCTCGCGGACGGCCGGGAACTTGTCGACGGCATGGCTTCGTGGTGGGCGGCCATCCACGGCTACAACCATCCCGTCCTGAACGCCGCCGTCACCGACCAGCTCGCCCGCATGGCCCATGTCATGTTCGGCGGCTTGACCCACGCGCCGGCCGTCGAGCTTTGCCGGACCCTGGTCGAGCTGACGCCCGCGCCTCTGACCAAGGTTTTTCTGGCCGATTCGGGGTCCGTGGCCGTGGAGGTCGCCATCAAGATGGCCTTTCAGTATTGGATCTGCCGGGGGCAAGGGAAAAAGAACCGCCTTTTGACCATCCGTGGCGGCTACCATGGCGACACGTTTGCGGCCATGAGCGTGTGCGACCCCGTGAACGGGATGCACGAGAGCTTTTCGGGCGTTCTTTCCAGGCACCATTTCGTGCAAAGGCCCGGCTGCCGCTTCGATGACGAGTGGGACGAGAGCGACATCGCCCCCATGCGCGAGGCTCTTGAACGCCATCATGACGAAATCGCGGCCGTGATTCTTGAACCCGTGGTGCAGGGCGCGGGAGGGATGTACTTCTACCATCCCATGTATCTCAAGCGCGTGCGGGAACTCTGCGACGCCTTCGACGTGCTGCTCATCGCCGACGAGATCGCCACGGGCTTCGGGCGTACGGGAAAGCTTTTCGCCTGCGGACACGCCGGGATCAGCCCGGACATCATGTGCCTGGGCAAGGCCCTGACCGGGGGCTACATGACCCTGGCCGCGACCCTGGCCACGGATCGCGTTGCAGAGGGCGTTTGCGAGGGGGATCCCGGAGTGTTCATGCACGGGCCGACCTTCATGGGCAACCCCTTGGCCTGCTCCGTGGCGCGGGCATCTCTGCAACTGCTTCTCGAAAACGACTGGGCCTCGCAAGTGGCGCGAATCGGGCGTTCCCTGACAATCGGTCTTGCCCCGTTTCGAAATTTGTCCTACATTTCGGACGTGCGCATCCTTGGCGCCATCGGAGTGGTGGAGCTCAGGGAACCGGTGCGCATGGCCGAAATTCAGACCGCTTTTGTCAAACAGGGCGTCTGGGTTCGTCCCTTTGGCCGTTTGGTGTACGTGATGCCGCCATACATCACGGAAGACCAGGACCTGGCCTTTTTGACCAAATCCTTGGTCAAGGTCGTGGCGGAGCATTTTCGTTGATGCCCCTTGGCCTTGATCACAAACGACCGGCTGCCGCGTTGGCGGCAACACAAGAAGGAGAACATCGGATGCGGAAAAGTTCTGTGTGGTTTTTTTGCCTGGCAGTCATGGGCCTGGGAGTGCTTGGCGTGTCGGCTGAAGTCTGGGCCGCCGGGGGGCTGCATCATGCGGCAGATGAAATAGGCAAGCAGATGGGCGTGCTCTGGGTCGTGCCGTTCGCGGGGCTGCTTTTGTCCATCGCCATCATGCCGCTGGCCATTCCTCATTTCTGGCATCACAATTACGGCAAGGTCGCGGCATTCTGGGGCGCGGCGTTTATCGTGCCATACGCCCTGGTGTATGGTTTCGACCTGGCCGTCTATAATGTGCTGCATGTCCTGTTTCTGGAATACATCTCCTTTATCATCCTGCTCTTCTCCCTGTTCACCATTGCCGGCGGCGTGTGCCTGCGCGGCTCCCTGGTGGGCAAGCCGCAGGTCAACACGATCATTCTGCTGATCGGCACCCTGCTTGCCAGCTGGATGGGAACCACCGGCGCGGCCATGCTGCTCATCCGCCCGCTCATGCGCGCCATCTCGCACCGCAAGTACAAGGTGCACACCATCGTCTTTTTCATCTTTCTGGTGGCCAATATCGGCGGCAGCCTCACTCCTCTGGGCGATCCGCCGCTGTTCCTGGGCTTTTTGAAGGGCGTGTCCTTCTTCTGGACCACGGTACACATGTTCATCCCGTTCGCGGTCTTGTCGGCCATTCTTCTGGCGCTTTATTTCGTCATCGACACGGTGCTCTTCAACAAGGAAGGCCGCCCCGAGTCTCCTGACGCGGGTCAGGACGGAAAGCTGCGTCTGGAAGGAACTCCCAACCTGCTGCTTTTGGGCGGCGTGGTCGCCGGCGTGCTCATGAGCGGCATGTGGAAGCCCGGCGTCGAAATCACCATCTATGAAGTCCATGTGGAACTGCAGAACATCCTGCGCGACGTCCTGCTGGTGGCTCTGGCCTTCGTGAGCCTCAAGATCACTGCCCCGGAGATTCGCCGTCGCAACGAGTTCGACTGGGAGCCCATCCGGGAAGTGGCCAAGCTCTTCTCCGGCATCTTCATCTCCATGATCCCGGCCATCTCCATCCTGCGCGCGGGAATGGACGGTGCCCTGAACGGCATCATCTCCATGGTCAAGACCGCCGAGGGCCTCGACAACCACACCATGTACTTCTGGCTGACAGGCACCCTGTCCGCCTTCCTGGACAACGCCCCGACCTATGTCGTGTTCTTCAACACGGCTGGCGGCGATGCCCAGCGCCTGATGACCGAAGTGGGCACCCTGCTGGCCATTTCCGCTGGCGCCGTGTTCTTCGGGGCATGTACGTACATCGGCAATGCCCCCAACTTCATGGTCCGGTCCATCGCTGAAACGGGCGGCATCAAGATGCCGAGCTTTTTCGGTTACATGGCCTGGTCTGCAGGTATCCTGGTACCGTGTTTCGTGCTTATGAATTTTCTCTTCTTTCACTAATCAACAGCTTTGAGGCGGGAATATCCGCCGTGGAGATACGATTATGATCAAAGTTGAACGTGTACTCATTCCGGTGGACGGATCGGATTCTTCCAGAAACGCGGCCAAGTACGGCGCGCACCTGGTCAATTCCAAGTACCCCAAGATTTATCTGCTTAACGTATGGGAGCCCATCACCCTGACCATTGGCGGCGAGAAGGCCGAGGAGTTGCGCCAGGAGGCCGAGGCCGAGTCCATGGCCTTGCTTGAGGAGTACAAGAAGCTGCTTGAGCCCTGCGGCATGGACGTGGAGTTGATCTCGCGCAGCGGTCGCGCTGACTACGCCATTCTGAACGCCCAGGACGAGCTTGATTGCGACCTCATCGTCATCGGTTCGCGCGGCCTGTCTGCGCTTGAGAACGTGATCATGGGCAGCGTGGTCACCCGCGTGCTCGAAGGCGCGAACTGCCCTGTGCTGGTCACGCGCAATCTGCGCGTGAAGTACCTGAAGGACGCTTGCGGGTTGTAATCCGGCGACAAGGATTCACATCTGAATAATGCGGCCGGCGGCCGTCTTCCACAAGGGAGGCGGCCGCTTTTTTGTGGTGAGAACAGGATTTCAAACTGTTTCAGTACGAAATTGCGTGAAAAATCAGTGTCTCACGTCCCGGCCCGGAACCTTTCGTCCTCCGCGACCGGTAAGCAAGACACGCGGCCCGTTTTCAAGGGGTATTGCTCTGGAAAGGGATATGGCATATGGACCCGCCCGTGCGTGAAAACCGTATCAAGAGGTGGGGGATCATTTAGTTGGCGCACATTTAGCCCGGATTGCTTCCAAGGAAAGTCCGGGTTCGTCCTTTGGGCCGTTTGATGGGCATGATGCCGTGCTGCGTTCATGGATGCTCAATGAGTGGCCTGTTTTTTTGGGATCACGAGGTGATCGTGAGGAAGGCCGGGCGTTCGCAAGACGCTTCAACGTGCACGTGAACTGACTGTCATTACGGGTGGCAGCCTATGAGGAGAACATCGGATGCGAATAAGTTCAGTCTGTTTTTTTTGCCTGGCGGCTATCGGTTTGGGGGTTCTTGGGGTTTTTCCGGATGTTTGGGCTTCCGGAGGGGACCTGCATCATGAGGCCGAGGAGATCGGCAAACATCTGAGCGTGCTCTGGGTGGTTCCCTTCGCCTGCATGCTTCTTTCCATCGCCGTCATGCCTTTGGCCGTACCGCATTTCTGGCATCATAATTACGGCAAGGTGGCCGCTTTCTGGAGCGTGGTTTTCCTCGCGCCCTTCGCCCTGTTCCATGGTTACGAGCTGGCCCTCTATTCGGTCGTGCATACCATTGCCCTGGAGTATGTCTCGTTTCTGATTCTACTCTTTTCCCTGTTCACCATTGCTGGCGGCGTGTGCCTGCGCGGTTCCCTGGTGGGCAAGCCGCAGGTCAATACGATCATTCTTCTGATCGGCACATTGCTGGCCAGTTGGATGGGAACCACCGGCGCGGCCATGCTGCTTATCCGGCCGCTCATGCGCGCCATTTCGCACCGCAAGTACAAGGTGCACACCATCGTGTTTTTCATTTTTCTGGTGGCCAATATCGGCGGCAGCCTCACTCCCCTGGGCGACCCGCCGCTGTTCCTTGGTTTTCTGAAGGGAGTGTCCTTCTTTTGGACCACGCAGCATCTGTTCGTTCCCTTCGTGGTCATGTCGGTCATTTTGCTCAGCCTGTATTTCGTCATTGATACGGTGCTGTTCAACAAGGAAGGCCGCCCCGAGTCGCCGGATGCGGGTCAGGACGGCAAGCTGCGTCTGGAAGGCACCTTCAATCTGCTGCTGCTGGCCGGCGTGGTCGGCGGCGTGCTCATGAGCGGCATGTGGAAGCCCGCGGGCGGCGTAGTTGTCTATCACGTGCACATGGAAATGCAGAACATCGCCCGCGACGTCCTGCTGCTGATCCTGGCCGGTGTGAGCCTCAAGACCACGGCCGCCGAGATTCGCCGTCGCAACGAGTTCAACTGGGAGCCCATCATTGAAGTAGCCAAGCTTTTTGCGGGCATCTTCATCACCATGATTCCGGCCATCTCCATCCTGCGCGCCGGCATGGACGGCGCCCTGTCGAGCCTCATTGCCCTGGTCTCCGTGGACGGCGTGGCCAACAACGCCATGTACTTCTGGCTGACCGGCGCTCTTTCGAGTTTCCTGGACAACGCTCCGACCTATCTGGTCTTCTTCAACACTGCCGGTGGCGACGCGCAATTTCTGATGGAGCATGTGCACACCCTGCTGGCCATCTCGGCTGGCGCGGTTTTCATGGGCGCCAACACATATATCGGCAACGCCCCCAACTTCATGGTCCGGTCCATCGCGGAATCAAGCGGGATCAAGATGCCCAGCTTTTTCGGATACATGGCCTGGTCCGTTGGTATTCTGGTGCCCTGTTTCGTGCTCATGACCTTCCTTTTCTTCTAACAGAATGCCGGGACTGCTTGCAGTCCGCAACGGAGGCAGCAAGATGATCAAGATCGAAAGAGTGCTCATACCGGTGGATGGTTCTGATTCTTCCAGAAATGCGGCCCTGTACGCTGCGCACCTGGTCAATGTCCGCAACCCCAGGCTCTACCTGCTTCACGTTTGGGAGCCCGTGAATATGACCATTGGCGGTGAAATGGCCGAAAAATTGCGCCAGAGCGCCCATAACAAGGCCATGGCCACGTTGGAGGAATACAAAAAACTGCTTGAGCCCTGCGGCATGGAGGTAGAGCTGATCGCGCGCAGCGGGCGTCCGGATTACGTCATCCTGAACGTTCAGGACGAACTGGACTGCGACCTTATCGTCATCGGTTCGCGCGGACTGTCCGTGCTCGAGAACGTGATCATGGGCAGCGTTGTCACCAGAGTGCTTGAAGGAGCGAACTGCCCGGTGCTTGTGACCCGCAATCTGCGCCTCAAGTATCTGGAGGGTGCCTGCGGCATCTGAGTTCCTTGTGCATGAAAATGAAAAGGCCGGCCCCTCGCGAAGGGGGCCGGCCTTTTTCATCTGGTGGTCAGCCCGTATTTCTTGAGGCGGTACTGCAGCGTGCGGCGGCTGATGCCCAGAGCCTGGGCCGTGCGTTCGCGGTGCCCGGCGTATTTGCGCAGGGTCTCTTCCAGGGCCTGCCGCTCGGCTGTTTCGAGCGGGGTTTCGCCGGGCTGGATGTGGTGTGCAGGGCGGGAAGCCGGGGCGGGGACCAGGAGGTGGTCCGGGAGGTCCCGCAGGTCCAGCGTGTCCGCGCGGCAGAGGATAAGGGCGCGTTCCAGGACGTTCTCGAGTTCGCGCACATTGCCCCGCCATTCGTGCCGCCCCAGGGCGTCCAGGAATTCACGGCTGACGGTGCGGACCGGGCGGTTGTTTTTGCGGCCGAGCTTGTCCAGCAGGTAGTCGACCAAGAGGGGGATGTCTTCGATGCGTTCGCGCAGGGGCGGGATGCGTATTTCGAGCACATTGAGACGATAGTAGAGGTCTTCGCGGAATTTGCCTTCGGCGATCATGGTCGGCAGGTCGCGGTTTGTGGCTGCGATGAAGCGCACGTCGATGCTGACCGGGGTCA
The DNA here is from genome assembly GCA_041690155.1 of Desulfomicrobium sp. Classification (GTDB taxonomy): domain Bacteria; phylum Desulfobacterota; class Desulfovibrionia; order Desulfovibrionales; family Desulfomicrobiaceae; genus Desulfomicrobium. The sequence continues at coordinate 94,049 of JAWLHW010000001.1, forward strand.
CTCCGCCGAGCGGTTCGACGATGCGCTCCTGCAGGGCGCGCAGGATCTTGGCCTGCAAGGTCAGGGGCAGTTCGCCGATTTCATCGAGAAAGAGGGTGCCGCCCCCAGCCAGCTGAAAACGGCCGGGCTTGTCCTGGGCCGCGCCGGTGAAGGCGCCGCGCACATAGCCGAAGAGTTCGCTTTCGAGCAGGTTTTCGGGCAGGGCCGCGCAGTTGACCTTGACCAGCGGGCCGTTGGACCGTGCGCTCTGTTCGTGCAGTTGCTGGGCGACAAGCTCCTTGCCCGTGCCTGATTCGCCAAGGATGAGCACGTTGGCTTCACTGGGCCCCACCTGCTCGATAAGTTCCACGACCTTGCGGATCTCCTGGCTGTTGCCGATGATCCTGGCCTCTCGCATCTGGCCGATCTGCTTTTTGAGATCCCGGTTTTCGCGGGTCAGTCGCACGTGCTCTGCGGCCTTCTTGACCACGGCCAGCAGTTCGTCATTGTCCGTCGGTTTGGTCAGATAATCCCAGGCGCCGATTTTCATGGATTCCACGGCGCTGCTCACATTGCCGAACGCTGTCAGCATGATCACGGGCGTCGTCATCCCTTCCTCATGCATCTTCTGCAGCACATCAAGGCCGCTCATGCCCGGCATGCGCATGTCCAGCAGAACCACGTCCACGGGTTTGGCACGCAAGGTGGCAAGGCCTGACGAGCCGTTGTCCGCCTCCAGCACCTTGAAGCCTGCGTCGCCGAGAACGACACGGACCATGAGCCTGTGCGCCGGTTCGTCATCGATGACGAGGACAGTGGACTGTTGAGTCATGTAGCGCTCCCGGTCTGGTTTGCGGGGAAGAAAAGGGAGACGGTGGTGCCTCCGGCCGCTGGCGTATCAATCTGGATGAAGCCGCCGTGTTCCTGCATGATGGTATGGACGATGGCCAGCCCAAGACCCGTGCCCTTGTCCCGGGTGGTGAAGAACGGCTCCAGGGCGTGTTCCCGCTCTTCGAGGCTCATGCCCGCGCCGTTGTCCCGCACGCGGATCCAGGTTCCGTTGTCACCGGCCTCGGCCCAGAGTTCGATCAGGCCCCCTTCTTCGGGCAGGGCTTCCACACTGTTCATGAGCAGGTTGATGACGGCCTGCTTCAGCGCGTCCCGGTCGGCCTGTAAGGTTTCGGTATCTGTCCGGTGCTCCAGGCGGCCGTTCCTGGCGCCTGCGTCCATTGACAGGAGAGTATGCACTTCCCGGAAAATCTCTGCAAGAGGCACCTGGGCGAAGTTCAGCTGCCTTGGCCGGGCCAGGAAGAGCAGGTCGGTGATGACGCGGTTCAGGCGGTCCGCTTCCTGGACCATGGTCTGCGCATAGAGTTCTTCGGGGTCCTGACCGGCCAGCTTTTTGGCGAAGAACTGGGCAAATCCGCGCAGGGCCGAGAGCGGGTTGCGGATCTCATGGGCTACGCCCGCCGCCATGCGACCGATGGCGGCCAGCTTTTCATTGCGGTGCAACTCCCGCTCAAGACCGGCCAGTTCCGTGCGGTCACGAATCAGCACGAGGCGCTGCTGCGATCCGTCCTTCAAGGGGAGCTGCAGGATTTCCAGATGTCGGTCGGCAGTCTTGAGAGTGCTCCACTCCTGACGCGGCTGCCTGTCCGGGGTCAGGCCCAGGTTCGAGAAAATGCTGGAGAGCGGCTGGCCGACGAGGCTCAGGCCACCCATGAGGGATATGGCCGCCGGATTGGCCGCCACGACCGTGCCGTCTGCGGAGAGGGTCAGCAGGCCGTCGGGCATGTTGTCGAGCAGGCGGGCATTGAAGGACTCCAGGCGTTGCAGTCGTCTGTGTTGTTCGTTGCGTTGCAGGAAGCCCAGGAGCAGAATCCAGAAGACGATGGTCACCGCCAGGATGTACCCGGTTTGCAGGATGGCTGTGCGCTTGTACTTGCCAAAAGTCGCCAGATGATCGGTCATGTCGACGCCGATGAGCAGCAGCGGCGGCTGCTCATCCGGCGGACACTGGCCGTCGGGGCAGGCAGGGGCCGAGGCCAGGCGCGAGATGCGGCCCAGGACCATGATGGGCTGGCCTTCGAAGTTCATTTCGCCGCTCCATTCTCCCGCGTTGCCGATGCTCGCCCAGGCGATGGTCGGCAGCTGCCCCTGGATCGCCTTTGGATCGTTGTGCGAGGAGAGCAGGATGTGTCCGAGGGGGTTGTAGAGGCCGATGAAGCGCGCGTCGGTGCGTTTGATGTAGTCCTGGAGCAATTCCTTGGCCAGGGTGCGATGAAGATGCAGGAGCGTGTTGGTGTGCTCGGGCGTCGCGGGCAGCCGCAATTCACGGCGCAGATTGATCTCGATCCCGGTAGCGATGGCGCGGGCCGTGACCAGGGCGTGCTCATGAAAGGAGTCCTGCTGCTGACGCAGGTTGCGCCATGTGGAGAAGCTCAGCGCCAGGCCGAGCATGAATACGGCCATGGTGGCCATCATGATGGTGCGATCGCTGCGGGACGGGAGAACGAGTTCCATGGCCTGCCTTTCTCAAGGAAAAGGCAAAGGCCGCAGGGGGTACGGCCTTTGCCTTTTTCAAGGGAGGGAGAGAGAGGGTTTACATGGTTTGTGCGGCTGGGCAGTCAGGGGCGGAGCCGGCGCCTGGGGTGGCGCCGCTGGAGTGTGCTCCGCATCCGGACATGCGTCCGCAACCTCTGCCGGATTCCATGGGGACGGGCTTTCCGGCAATTTCTGACAATTCAACGCGGTAGTCGGCGTTGAGCTTGTCTTTTTTCGCCTGCAGCGCGCTCACTTCCGTCACGGCTTTGTCGATGGCGGCCTTGTCGGCAGGGGTTGCCGCGAACAGGGCTTCCATGGCTTCGTGCTTGGCAAGGAGCTCTTTGTGGAGGGCAAAGAGTTCCTTGTGGTGCACATCAGTCAACGCTTGCACTTTCTGTTGCTGCTCGGGGGTCAGGCCGGACATGAAGTCCTGGTAGTGTCCCTGGCCCGGACAGCCGCCCCTGTAGGCGTGGGCCCCGGCTGCGAAGGCCAGGATCAGCGTCAGGGCGATTATGAGGTGTTTCAGGTACATTTGAAGGCTCCCTTTGTAGTCACATTCTGGAGGTAGTGGAATGTCTTTGGTTGATTCTGGCTTAGCAGGTGCTATGCCAATAATTAAAAGTGTACTATTGCAAATGGTTGGCCTGTTGGCTTGCGCCCTGTGCGGGCAGTTTGTGTACTGCTTGTTGCACAAGACGTGTAGATGTGCAAAATGTTGCATTTTGCCCGGTATTGCCATTGACAAGGAAAGGATTACCTTGAGACTCATATTTATCGCAAACAGCCTGTTTCAAGGCTCAAGGAGGCTCATATGTGTAAGGGTTGCGGATGTTTGAAGGGCAAGGCCACCACCACGGTGGTCAAACATGACCACGAACACACTCACGGGGATCTGACCCACAGTCATCCCCACGATCATGATCACGACCATGCCCACGATGAGCAGCCGGCTGTCGCTCATGAGGATCACAAGCATTAGGACTGGGCGCGTAACATCGGTGCAAGGGCCGCCTGCCATGAGTGGGGGGCCTTTTTTTTATCATTTGAGGAGGGTATGTGGAAAAAACGGGAATGATCGTGCTTGGGCATGGCAGCAGGCGCAAGGAGGTTGCCATGCAGTTCACGGCCATGGTGGGGCGGGTCGCAAGCCGAATCGCAGGAACGCAGGTCTTGCCGGCCTTTTTTTCCCTGGGTGAGCCGACCCTGGCCCATCAGGTGCGCGAACTCGCCTCGCAGGGCTGCAAGAGGATCGTGGTCATGCAGTATTTTCTCTACAACGGGGTGCATATCGAACAGGATATTCCGCAAATGATCGCCGCTCTACGGGAGGAATTTCCCGGGGTCGAGTTCGTTATCCAGCCGACCTTGCAGGACGATCCAGCCCTGGAACGCCTCATCGTCGACCGTCTTCTGGCGGACGGCGGCAAGTGACTCTGTCATGAAACCTCCTCGCCTTCGTCTCTGACCCGCAACACGCCGGGCCTAGGGTGCTTCAACGGCAAGAGGTTCGATCCGGGTGTCCCGGGTGAGCCGATGGCCACATATAACGGAGGTACCCATGTCGCGTGTTTGCCATATCCATCAGGGAATCGAGCTTCAGTTGCGGGAAAAATACAGGAAGATCGAAAATGAAAACGAGTCCTTGCGTGAAGTCATGAGTCAGAACAGGGAGCTTGAGCCGGACCTGGCGGATCAGGCCTGCACCGCTTCCTCACGGGACTGGAATGTGATACGCTACAATCGTAACGTTAAGCTGCTCAAAGATATCACCGTCGCCCTCAAGGCCATCGACAACGATTCCTACGGGATTTGCGAAATGTGCGGCGAGCATATTGCCGACCGCAGGCTCCTGGCCATACCGAGCGCGCTCTTCTGCATAGAGTGTCAGGAGATGATCGACAGGAATCCCGGCGAATTCGGGCGCACCGGACTTGGTGACGGGGTTCTGGCAGCAGTCTGATCGGCCGCCCTCTCCCGTCAATGGTCCGGACCGGGGCTGTTCGCCCCTAAGGATTGAGCTGTCCATGCAGAAGAATTATGTACTCGACACCAATGTGCTCATTGACAACCCCCAATGCATCCGCGCACTGCGCAACGGCCAGGAGAACCGGGTCATCCTGCCGTACACCGTCCTGCGGGAGCTGGACAAGCTCAAGCGCGAGCCGCGCGTGGCCCATATCGTGGCCCAGGCCATTGCCGCGCTGCAGGATGACCCGGATGTGGAGTTCCTCCCGCCCCGGATTTTCACGGAAGTGGAGAGCAAGAACGGCGACGAACTGATTCTTGATGAACTCAAAGACAGCGGCGTGGACGCGCCCATTCTGGTCACCAACGACCGCATCCTTCAGCTCAAGGCCCGCATTCACGACATTGCCAGCGAAGGGTACCGCGATTCCAATCCCTTCCGTTCCGAATCCCAATCCTACACCGGTTTCGTGCGCGAGGGCGAGCCGCCTTTTCCCAACAGCTTCGCCTGGATTGGCGGCCAGCCTTACATGCATGCCACTTCCGGTCCCCGCTTCATCGACTTTCAGCATGACGTCTGGAACGTGCGGCCGCGCAACGTCTATCAGAACCTGGCTCTGGAACTTCTTCTCGACGACGCCGTGAACCTGGTCACCATCCAGTCCGAGGCCGGGTATGGCAAGACCTTCCTGGCCCTGGCCGCTGCCCTGTTCATGGCCCTTGAGAAGAAGGACAACCCGTACCGCAAGATCTATCTCGTCAAACCCGTCATCGAGATCGGCGCCAAGCTCGGCTATCTGCCCGGCGATCTTGAGGAAAAGATGGCCCCCTACGTGCGCTACATCGGCGACCTGCTCATGAAGCTGCATGACCTGCGTCCGGCCAACCGCATCTTCGCCGACAGCGAGAGCGGCAATTTCAGGTACAATCCCAAACGCTTCGAAATCCTGCCCATTGCCTTTATCCGGGGCATGAACCTTGAAAACGCGGTGGTCATCATCGACGAGATGCAAAACCTCTCACGCGCGGAAACACGAGCGCTCCTGACCCGCATGGGCGAGAACGTGAAGTGCATCTGCCTCGGCGATACGCGTCAGGTCGACAACCCCTATCTGAACGAATCCAACAACGGCCTGAACTGGACCGTCAAGATGCTCAAAGGGCTGCCCGGATACGGGCACATCGTCCTCAAGGGCGAACGTTCGCGCGGGCCAATCACGGACATGGTCATCAAGACCGGCCTGTGATTCATCACCGGGCCGGATTGGCCCGGATTTTTTTCCCCAACTTTTTTTCACCCGCCCGCCGTGTGAGGTTTCCCTCACGCGGCAGGCGAGGCTGCGTCCTTGTAAAGTTCCCAGGTGGCCAGAAACGCGGAGCCGAAGCTGCGCTCCTCGGCGAAGATGCGTGCCTTTTCGCCCATGCGCCTGACCCTTTGCGGATCGGCGCACAATTCGATCATGACCTGTGCCAGAGCGCCCGCGTCCCGGCCGGGAACGACCAGGCCCGTTTTGCCGGGATCGATGTTCTCCATGGGGCCGCCCTTGTCGCTGACAATGACCGGCAGCCCTGATGCCTGGGCCTCCAGGACCACATTGCCGAAAGTGTCCGTGGTCGACGGAAAGACAAAAAGGTCGGCAGAGGCATAGGCTTCAGCCAGGGCCTCGCCGTGCAGGACTCCGGTGAAAAGCGCCGGCAGTCCGGCGAGTTCCCGCTCCATCTCCTCCCGGTACGGCCCGTCGCCGACGATGACGAGGCTGACCCCGTATCCGCTCAGCGCCGCGTGAGCCGTCTTGAAGGCCGCGCACAGGATGTCCAGATCCTTTTCCCTGGAGACTCTTCCGACATAGATGAGCCTGAACGCGTCCACACCCTGCCAGCGTTTAAAAAAACCGTTCCGTTTGACCGGGTCAAAGCGCGCGGTGTCCACTCCGCGCGGGTAAACCCGGATGGCCTGGCGTTCGACGCCGAAAGTCGCCAATTCATCGGCGATAGCCTGGGACGGAGCGTAAACGACGTCCATCTGCTTGTAATACCAGGCCATGTACTTGCGGGTCAGGTCTTCAAGGCCTGAATCGCCGGTCAGGGAAGCGACATATTGGGGAAAGGCCGTATGGTAGGTGCCGTGGATGGGGATTTGCAGAATCCTGCTTATGGCCAGCGCGGCGAGGCCCACAGGGCCGGGGGTTGCGGCCAGGATGAGCTTCGTATCTGTTTCGAGGGTGTATTCGAGCATGCGCAAAAACGGTGGGTAGGAAACGGAAAGTTCAGGATACTCGGGAATCGCGAACGTGCCGATGGGGTCGAAGACCTTGATGCCGGGTGCGTTTTTGCCTTGCCCGCAGGTGATCACGGTCATGCCCTTGCCGTGTTCAAGAGCCATGTCCAGTTGCTGGCGGATGGTCCAGGAGACGCCATTCACGTCTTCGAACGTGTCTGTGAAATGCAGAAGCTTCAGCGGCTCGGGCTTTGCCTGTCCAAAGGCCCTGGCGCATTTTCGGCTGAACGATCTTTCACGGGCAAAGAGCCCGAATGACACGAAATACGGGGCCAAAAGGGCGTACAGCGACCCGGCAGTGCCAATGGTGCTGAAAATGTCGAAGATGTCCGCGCCGAGCGCGCTGGTGAGCAGACGGTCCAGAAATGAAGCGATGAGCTTGTCCGAAGCCTGGCCGACGCAGCGGAACCACTCCTGGTCAAGGTCCGCGCCCGTTTCTCCCTTGGCAATGGCCGTGAATTTGGGATCGTTCTCGATGATCCGGGTCACCTCTTTCAAGAGCGCGGCCTTGATTCCGTCGGCGTCGGCCAGGCGCAGGTAGGCGCTGCTCTTGCGCGTGCCGATGGCCGAGTGCAGGCGGGACAGAAAGCCTTGCCCGGAAATTTCGTTGGCACCGAGCATGTGGTCGGCGAACTGCATGCACAGCATTTTGGAACGCGAACGTTTGGTCCTGGTGCGGTAGAACTGGTAGGCTATGGCGTAGAGATTGCGTGCCAGGGCATGCCCGGTGGCCGCGCGTCCTGATGGTTTTGCCCGCCCCTCCCGCACTGCGCCGAGAAAATCCTCCAGACCCTGGGCCCCGGCCAGGGTGTGCATGCTTGCGATGTTGAGGCTCGAATGATCGTCTGACCCCCCGATCAGTCCTTTTTTCCAGGGCTTGTGCCCCAGCGGTTCCAGTCCGTGCCGGTCGGCCAGGATCTCCATCGTGACCCGGTCCAGATCCGCCAGAATAAATTGCAGGACTTTGTTCTGCATTTCATCACGGCAGCCGTTCAATTCAAAGATGTCAAAGAGGAGCAGGCTCTGCTCAAAATGTCCGATGTCCAGCTTGTCGTTGACCGCGAAAAGGGGATGAGCCAGCGCATGGACCAGTCCTTCCCTGCGCAGGTAGCCGCACAGATCAAAGACATTCTCGCGCAGGCGCTGAATTTCGCCGTGCTGCGTCTCGGTGATGTCGTAGACCAGGACATGCAGTTTGCAGCGGTCCTCCGGGAAATAGGTGGTCACCTCCTCGCTTAAAAACACTCCCGGCAGATGGGCAATTTCCAACCCTCCATCGATAACGTTGTGGTCGGTGATGGTGACAAAATCCATGCCCGCCGCTCTGGCTTGTTCATAAATGAAGGTGGGCTCTGTGAAGCTCTCCGGGCAGCCAAGCTTCTGCAGAATCCATTGCGACGGCCTGCTGGAAAATTTGGAGTGGACATGCATGTCCACCTTGCGCTGTGGGATCATATGCGTACCTCTTTGTGGTTTGCGCACGTTATCCCGCGCGAGCGTCATTTTTGTTACGCGCTCATGACAATTCGATATAGATTTCACGCTGATGTTGAGTCCGAAGTAGTCTGTCACAGAACTGTGACGCAAATGTCACAGTAAGGGAATTGACTTTGCGCTTATGTTAACAGAGAAAATCGTTATTTCAATATTACTTTTCACCAAGGAAGCTTGCATGGCATCGAAACTTAAACACAATTGGTTGCTCTCACGAGCCGAAGCTGCGGACCTGTTGCGCAAATTGGCGGATACCCTGGAACAGGAGTCCGATGATCTGGGCGAATACGGGATCAGTCTTGCGGAGCTGGTCAAGTTCAAGATCAAGGTTGACCTGGGACAGGAGGATGCTCTGGAGGTGAAATTCACGGGCAAGGGCCTCAAGGTTTGCGGTGCCGAAGATCCGTGCGGATCGGCGGTTGTGTGCGAGAGCTATTCGAAACTCAAGAAGAGGATGCAGATCTATTTCAAGGCCATCCGTGAAAGTGTTGCCCGGGCCGAGATGCCCTCGCGCGAGATAGTCTCGGTTTTTCTCTCGGATTCCGAAAAGATGATTTCGTATCACGGCTACGGCGACGAATTTTATCCTGCCTATGCGGAAATCTGCGAGCGTCTGCGCACATCCTTCGACCTCGATGACCAGGCCGCAACAGCCGCGGTGGTTGAAGAGCTGGTCCAGGCCAAGAAATCCTGCCACGACCGCTACAAATAGGTTTTGCACATGCGTTTACTCGATCCCATGAATCCGGCGGGCTGGGACCCGGCCATCACCGAACAGGACCTCGCCGTGTTCGAAGGCGTGATCAGTACGGATCTCAGCGACGAAAAAATGGCGGATCTGGCCTCGCCGCCGCTCACCCTTCCCAGTCAGCAGAGCGTCATGGCTGTGCACTGGCACCCGGAATTCGTGCCCATGCCGGTCATTCGCCAGCGCGTTCACACCATGTTCCCGGGCATGTCAGAGAGTCTCATCATTCCGACCCAACACAACGAGATTCTCGAATACGATGAATTCAGCGGAGTGGAGGTGGACTGCTACTCCCACGGCTTCAATCAGAAGGTTCAACTGCTGCTGCACTTCGCTACGGCCCGCCTGGAGCACGCCCACACGCTGCGTGCCATGCTCCGCCACACCCTGACCTACCGCTCCTCGCAGCTCTTTGATTTCATGCACACCATAACGGCCCCGCTGGAGGACCGCATCGAACAGGCCGCCCGGGAAACCGGGGCCGATCTGGACCTGGTCGAGTTCGTGCGTCATCACGTGACCAAGGTGCAGCGCCTGGTGGAGGAAAATCAGGCGCGCATGCCTCAGGATGCCCTCAAGAACAAGCTGCTGCGCAACTATTTCGACGCACTGCGGTCCGTGTACGACAGCGAACTCATCGACCGCATCCAGACCTACCTTTCCGCGATCAAGGCCATAGTCAAAACCCATTTTTCCCTGCGCTATTTCTACCGCACCTCGGAGGTGATCGAGGAAGTCCGCGCCCTGGGCGGGGGCATCATCATCCCGCATCCCGAACAGTTCTGGCCTATCCTCCTAGCCGATTACGACGTGGACGGATACGAGGTCTGGAACCCCCAATCGCAGCGCTACACGGATTTTCTGATCACGGTCGTGGGCCGGGCCAATGCCTGTGCTGGTCTGTCCCAGCGCCGCAAACTGGTCTTCATGGGCGATGACACGCACATGGGCGAAAAAGTCAAGGACGCCTCACAGCGCAATCTGGAAAAAGCTAACCGAGAAATCGGGTATCAACCCGCCTGGGACGATCTGGAGATCTCCAAGCGGCTCATCCTGTCGGGCATGAGCCGGGAAATCGTCATCCGGGAATATCGTGAACGCCTGTTGGGCTGAAACAAGGAATGATCATGTCTCAAGACGATAAATTCGAGTTCGAGTCCGTGCAGGACAGCCGGACCATCCAGAAGTATCTGCAGGCCTTGCAGGAAGGATTTGAGCAAGGGCGGATCGTGCTCAATTCCGAAGGATCGGAAATCTGTCTGCACCCGGGCGGCTATATGAAGTTTCAGGTGTCGGTGAAGAAAAAGGGCTCTGAAAACAAGCTCTCCGTCAAGGTCACCTGGAAAGACAAGAGTGAGGACTCCCCGGCATCCAGCACCATTTCCATCACCTCCTAGGACGCGTCATGCTCAAAAGTTTCGAAGGGCTCGATGAGAATTTCAGATTCCTGATCATGGAAGTGCAGAACCAGATCAAGGCCACGTTCGAATTCCTGCTGGAGCCGACGCCTGCGACCTATGACAAGATTTTCAGCAAGGACGACTACATAGATAATCTGAAGAACGTCATAGAGAACAAATGTTTCATGACGCTCAATCAGACCAAGCTGGCTCCGGATCAGATGAAGTGTCTGAGGGCCGTGCACGTCATCACCATCAATCTGGAGCGCATCGGCGATTATTGCGTAAATATCGCCAAGCAGATGCGCTACCTGTCCACTCCGCGCTTTCTGGAGAATTTCGACTACAAGGACAGTTTTCTCAAGATCCACGAAACGGTGAGCGAAATTCTTCCCGTGCTGCAAAAGGCCAACCTTTCAGGCGCCTTGTCCATCTGCCGCATGGAGGACGAGCTCGACACCATGTACAAGGAAAATTTCGACAAGATCATGATCCACCTGCGCATCGGACGCAACGTGGAGGATCACATCACCTCGCTTTTTATCATCCGTTACATGGAGCGCATCGGGGACAGTCTGCTCAATATCGGGGAGGCCCTGCTTTTTGTCATCATCGGCGAGCGCATCAAGATCCAGCAATTCCAGGCCCTGCAGCGCAACCTGAACAAGTCGGGCATGCACGGGGACGTCACGGACGTGGATTTTCAGGGCATCTGGGGGTCGCGTTCCGGCTGCCGCATCGCCCGCGTGGAAGAGAAGAAATCACCCCAGGCCCGGGACTCCATCTTCAAGGAAGGCAACCTGCGCAAGATCCGTCAGGAGAAGATCAACCTGGAATGCTGGAACGAAATATTCCCCGGGTTGGTTCCGAGGGTTTTCAGCTACCAGGAAGACGGTGATAATGCTTCGCTTCTGACCGAATTTCTGTCCGGCTGCACCCTGGACGAGGCCATCTTCAATCCGGACCGGGAGATCCTGAAAAACGCTCTCTTCATTTTCGAGCAGACCGTGCAGCACATCTGGGAACAGACCAAGAGCGAGCACTCCCTGCCCACGAACATGATGCGACAGGCCCTTGATCGTATGTCCTCGATTTTGCAGGTTCACCCGGAGCTCATGCGCCCCGCGATGGGCATAAATTCCGTCGCCATCCCCTCGGCCAGCGAACTGATCAAGGGATGCATGGACGTTGAGGCCAGATATCCGGCACCTTTTTCGGTCTTTATCCATGGCGATTTCAACATTAACAACGTCATATACAGCCATCTGGATCAAAAGGTCTATTTCATCGATCTGCATCGATCCCAGCATGCCGATTACGTGCAGGACGTCTCGGTCTTTCTCGTCTCAAACTTCCGTTTGCCGGCTTTCGACCAGGAATCGCGAGAGCGCATAAGCGAAACCATCGCCAGCTTTTACAACTTCGCCAAGAATTTCGCCAAGGCCCATGGCGACGAGAGCTTCGACATTCGCCTGGGACTCGGGGTGGCCAGATCGTTCTATACCTCGACCCGTTTCGAACTGAACCGGACCTTTGCCCACGCCATGTACAACCGTTGTCTGTTCCTCATGGAACGACTCACGGAACATGATTTAAAGTCGCCGGCAGATTTTTCTTTCCCCTTGGAAATACTCAACTATTAGGATTTTTTTATGAAGATAGGAGTGGTCGGTACGCGCGGTGGATGGTCTTCGGAACTTCTGGCGGACACTGTGGCCGCCAAGACCGGATTTCGTCTGCTGGTGGATATGGAGCAGGTCTGCATGGACCTGGATAGCGGCAAGGTCTGGACCGAGGGGATCGATCTGGGCGATCTCGACGGCCTCATCATCAAGAAGATCGGCGCGCGCTATTCCCCGGATCTTCTGGACAGGCTCGAAGTGCTGCGTTTTCTGGCGCAGCGCGGGTTGCCCATTTTCTCTTCGCCCATGTCCATCATGCGGGTTCTGGACCGGCTGAGCTGCACCGTGACCCTGCGCCTTGGAAACATCCCCATGCCGCCCACGACCATTACCGAGTCCGTTGACGAGGCGCTGGGCGCGGTGGAGCGCTATGGTGCGGCCGTGTTCAAGCCGCTTTTCACGTCAAAGGCCAGGGGCATGACGGTCATCGATCACGGACCCGGTGCACGCGCCGCCATCGAGGCCTTTCACGCGGAAAATCCCATCATGTACATGCAGCAGAAGATCGAACTGCCCGGGCAGGATCTGGGCATCGTCTTTCTGGGCGGCAAGTACATGACCACCTACGCCCGCTGCGGCACGGGGGCCTGGAATACGACCACCGAGTCGGGCGGCAAATACGCCCCGGCCACGCCTTCGCCCGAAGCCATGCGCACGGCCGAGGAGGCTCAGGCCCTTTTTGATCTCGATTTCACCTGCGTCGACGTGGTGGAAGCGGCCACGGGTCCTGTTGTCTTCGAGGTTTCGGCCTTCGGCGGGTTCCGCGGCATCCAGGAGGCCTGCGGGCTCGATGCGGCGGCCATGTACACCGATTATGTCATGGAGAAGATTCGTGAATAATGACATCAGTCTGAGCGGGCTTGTGGATCTTTTGAGCGCCGGCATCGCGACACCGCACCAGGTTTGCCTGAGCATGGGCGACTGCCGTTTTCGGGTCTTGACCAATTCGGCGAATCTGGCCCGGGAGCTGACCACGTATTTCGCGCCCTTTCTGAACTCGGGGCAGGACGCGGATATTTCCATCACGGCCCTGCAGATTGAGGTTCCGGATCTGGGGCTTGCTTTTCAGGTCAAGGAGCCGGACCCGGGCAAGACCAAGATCAAGGAGGAATGGGCCGACATCAAGGGCGGGCGGGTCATTCGCAAACGCCTGACCGGCATGCATTTTCTCTTCGGGAACGGGGAGAATCTGGCCGTTGGGGACTGCGAGGCCAATCCCAACCAGGTCGTCAATTTCATCAACAATCGTTTCATTGAGCGTAAACTTAACGACGGCTGCCTTCTGGCGCATGCCGCCGGAGTTGCGGTGTGTGAAACAGGCATGGCCATGGCCGGGTTTTCAGGCATGGGCAAGTCCACCCTGGCCCTGCATCTGGTCAGCAAGGGCGTGACCTTTGTCAGCAACGACCGCCTGATGGTCAGCCCGGGAAGCGCCGGCCCGGTCATGTTCGGCGTGGCCAAGCACCCGCGCATCAATCCCGGCACCGCACTGCACAATCCTGATCTTACAGGCATAATCTCCCCCGAGGATACGGCGCGTTTTCAAAGTCTGCCCCCGGAGGAACTCTGGAGCCTGGAGCACAAATACGACGCCCTCATCGATCAGCTCTTCGGCCCTGACCGCTTCATCCTGCAATGTCCCATGCGTTATCTGGTGCTGCTGAACTGGCACCGCGACGGCTCGCCCACGCGCATGGAAGAGATTGACATCGGCCAGCGGCACGATCTGCTGGAAGCCTTCATGAAGGACACCGGCCTCTTTTTCACTGCCGAAAACGGCTATGCCCCCACGGCCACGGACTATGCCAAGGCGCTGGCGGGGTGCAGGGTTTTCGAGATCAGCGGAGGCGTGGACTTTGACCAGGCCGCAGAGGGCTGTCTGCGGCTGCTGGAAAACGCATGACGGCCATACGGGTCACCAGGGAGGTCAACGTCCCGGATCCGGTGCGCGTGGCCAGGGCTTTGCGCAGTCCCGATCTTGGGCCGCGAATCCTGTTCTTCACCGGCGGCACGGCTATCAAGGAAACCAGCCAGGCCCTGGTGGGCTACACCCACAACTCCGTGCATCTGGTCACGCCGTTTGATTCGGGCGGCAGTTCGGCCGTGCTGCGGCGCTATTTCGACATGCCGGCCGTGGGCGACCTGCGCAACCGGCTCATGGCTTTGGCCGATCGCACCCTGCACGGTTATCCCGAGATTTTCGAGCTTTTTGCCCACCGCCTGCCCAGGACCGCAAGCCCTGAGCAGCTGCTGGATGAGCTCTCCGCCCTGGTCGGAGGCAGCCATCCGCTGATCACCCGGGTATCGGACCCCATGCGCAAGATCATCCGTCACCACCTGCAGCTCTTCGAGAAATCCATCGGTCCGGATTTCGATCTGCGCGGAGCGAGCGTCGGCAATCTCATTCTGACCGCCGGATATCTCGAGAACAGACGGCACATCGATCCCATCGTGTACATCTATTCCAAGCTGGTCCAAGTGCGTGGGGAAGTCCGTCTGCTGATCAATTCCAATCTGCAACTTCGGGCCGTGCTGGAGGGCGGAGGGCATATTGTCGGGCAGCATCTGCTCACGGGCAAAGACACTCCTCCGTTGACACGCGCCGTGAGCGAGTTGTCCCTGGTCGATCCGGCCAAGGGCAACGCGCCGGTGCGACCGCTCATCCGGGACAAGATCCGCAAAGCCATCCGGGGCGCGGATCTGATCTGCTATCCCGTCGGCAGCTTTTACAGCTCCATCGTCGCCAATCTGCTGCCCAGCGGAGTCGGGCAGGCCATAAGCCAGACGCCCTGTCCCAAGGTTTTCATCCCCAACACGTTCAGCGACCCCGAGTCCGTTGGCCTGTCCCTGGCGGGCCAGGTGCGGACCCTGCTGCGTCACCTGCGGGCCGACGCCCCGGACAGCATCGCCATCAGCGATGTTCTCGATTTTGTTCTGCTTGATCCGGAAGTCACCTATCCTGACTGCAAAAATCCGCAACGCGAATTTGCTTCGTTCGGCATCCAGGTTGTCAAAGCTCCACTGACCGTCAAGAACACCGGCGCCATCGACCCGCATCTGCTCTGCCAGGCACTCATCTCCCTGGCGTGATACCACAAGGAGGTTTTTATGGGAAAAGACAAGTTTAAGTCCAAGAACACCATGACCAAGGATGATCTGGTCACCTACCTGGAAACCGTGCTCGCGGGTCTCAAACAGGGCACTCTGATTCTCGACAACGAAGAAAGGCCCCTCATCCTGAGGCCTTCGGACAACATCGAGGCGGAGCTCGAAATAAAGCAGAAAAGCGATAAGGAGAAGCTGGAACTCAAGCTCTCCTGGGTGCCGAACAAGATGCAGCCGCTGACGCCGGTGGCGACACTACTGGAAGCCCCGGTTTTGTCTTCGAGCCCTCTGGGTGACGAAGCAAAAAAAAAATGAGCTGAAGGAAGAGGAAGAAGAAAATAGGACCTATGGGACCTATGTGACGAATGAAATAACGGAACTCCCGGCAGACCATACGTCCCATGTGTCCCATACGACCCATAATTCCTATTCTTCCCCCCAAAAGGCCTTCTACGCCATCATCCGCGAGGCCCTGGCCCAGGGCCAAAGAATTTCTTTGCCAGGGCTTGGCTCTTTTTTCGTTGAGCTCCATGCCGCGCGCATGGGCAGAAATCCGCGCACCGGGGAAACCATCGCCATTCCGGCTCGCAGGCGGATTCACTTCAAGATGGCAAAGGGGCTGCGAGAGCTGGTCAACTCCTAGGTTGCGCGGCTGTATCCCCGGGCTTGTCGTCCAAAGGAGCCTTTC
>JAWLHW010000002.1:0-68698 GCA_041690155.1 Desulfomicrobium sp.
GTTTTGCGGAATTGTCAAGAAGAAAACAAGAGGAAAAAATAGGAGGCGGCGCTTCCTCCCCCACCTGAAGGAAGGGGTCTCCGCGCCGAAGATTGATGATCCTGAAGCATTTCCCAGGCCATCTGGCCGTCCTCGGCAAAGGATACGTTGGCAAAACCAAATTTGCGGATGACGTCGGCGATGGTGTGACGCATGGTCGGATAGTCGTCGACGATCAAAACGGGAATGGCAGAGTTCATGGCATGCGCCCTGATGGTTGCTCGTTGCGCCGAAGGCCGGACTGCTGGCGCAACCATGCGCCCGCACCCGTGCGGCGAAAAGACCTTTCCCTGTCGTTTCCATGATTTCCTCAAGATTGCAACGTTGCGGACCAGGTGCCCCGCGCCGGGATTCATTTGCCAAGCACCAACGGCCCTTAAAAAAAGGAAAGCCGTCTGCACGACGGCCTCCCTTTCATTCCTTTTTCGCGCCAAGGGCGT
Organism: Desulfomicrobium sp.; assembly: GCA_041690155.1. Classification (GTDB taxonomy): domain Bacteria; phylum Desulfobacterota; class Desulfovibrionia; order Desulfovibrionales; family Desulfomicrobiaceae; genus Desulfomicrobium. The sequence goes on from JAWLHW010000002.1 coordinate 480, forward strand.
TCGCCCCTAGATTTTGAACTTGCTGACCATGGCATCGAGATTTCCGGCCAGGCCGGACAAATTCTCCGCGTTCTGGTGCACGGACTTGGCCGTGGAGGTGACATCGACGGCCACTGTGCGGACCTGGCCCACGTCGCGGGCTATGTCGCGCACCAGCGAGTCCGTCTGGGCCACACTCTGGTTGACCTGCTGCACACCCACCGAAGCCTGGCCCACGTTCTCGGCAATGTCGCGGGTGGTCACGGACTGCTCTTCCACCGCCGCAGCAATGGAACCGACAATGGCGTCCACGTCATCGATGACGGTCGTGATCTCACCGATTTCCGTGACCGTCTGGCTGGTCGCGTGCTGAATGCCCTGGATGCGGCTCCGGATCTCCTCGGTTTCCCTGGCGGTCTGCTGGGCCAGTTCCTTGATCTCGTTGGCGACCACGGCAAACCCTCGCCCGGCCTCTCCCGCCCTGGCCGCCTCGATGGTGGCATTGAGGGCCAGGAGGTTGGTCTGGGAAGAAATGGCGGTGATGGATTCGGTCACCTTGCCAATGTCCCGCGTGGCAGCACCCAGCTCACTGACCTGAACGGTGGCCTTGTTCGCGGCGGACACGGCGCGAACCGTCATCTCCTTGGCCTTTCCGGTGCTGACCGCGATCTCGGAGATGGTGGCGCTCATCTCCTCGGAATTGGTGGCCACAGTGCCGATATTGACCGTGAACTCCTCCATGGCCGCCGCCACGGTGTTCATGTTCGAACTCATGTCGTCCGTGGATGACGCCGCCTCGCTGGAAGTTTTCGTCATGGTGTCCGCATAATTGTTCAGACTTCCGGCCAGCTGCAAGAGCCCCTTTGAAGCCCCGGCCACCTCGTTCGAATTGCGGGCCACATCAGCGAGCATGGCCCGGATCTTGTCCATGAGCTTATTGAACCAGGAGCACAGTTCGCCGATCTCGTCGCCAGAGGTGACCGCCAGGCTGTCAGTCAGATCGGCCCGGTCTTCGGTGATGTCGACGATACGCGTCTTCATCAGGGAGAGCGGACGAATGATCAGACGCATGAGCACAAACGAACTGATCAGCCCGGCAGCCATGAGCACTACCGCCATGAGCGCCAGGATATAGAACCCCACATCGCGGATTGCGGTGGTCCAGGAGGAGGCGTCAAAGGCATAGACCAGTACGCCGACCTGTCCGCCCGCGTAATCCCTGACCGGAAAAGCGGCCAGGGCCAGATCGCCGAACCTGTTATAAACCGTACCCTGCTGCCCCTGCTGCAGAAAATCCACGGTCACGAGGCTTTCAACCCGGCCGTCCTCGGTGGGGGTGACCAGAACAAATTGATCCCCGACCAGAGGATTCTTTTCCGGATTCTGCAGAGCTGTAGCCACGGAAAGATTTGCGGCGTTCATATACACAACCATGCTCTGCCCTTCCCCGGACGCGGCGCCCGCGATGACAGACTCAAAAGATTCAAGAGTCTCAACCGAGCCCAGCTGATTCCCGTCCGCATCCACAACCGGAGCGATGCCGCGGATGGCGAACCCGCCACTGCCGACCTCGATGCCTTTGATGGGCTTGCCGTCGGTGTTGACCTGCACGACCGTCTCCCTGAAAGAGGTCAGGTCATCGGAGATATCGACCCATTCCCCGCCGCGCTTGGTCTGCTTGTCCCTCCACAGACGCACCAGGCTGCGCGCCTTGGGCAGATGGAAATGCAGCTGCATGGCCTTGCCGGAGATGCTCTTAAACCCGGCCAGATCGTTTTCAAGCAGTCGCCGCAACTCATCCCGGGCCTGCTGCAGCAGCGGGTCCGTTTCATTTTCGATATTGCCGAGATGGGCCAGCTCAAAGGCCTGCACCACGTCCGTCCGTTTGGAAAAAAGAGCCGCCTTTTCGAGCCCCTGGGTCGCCAACGTTGCGATGGCTGTGTCCACCTCGCGCGATTTCTCCTCGGCGATGGAGCGCAGCAATTGCCCCTGAAAATCGGTCAATTGCGAACGGATGAGCAGGCCGCCGGCAAGGCCAAGGATCACAACAGAAACGAACAGGGGGAGAATGAATTTGGATCTGAGTTTCATGCCATCACTCCAAGCAATTGATTTTAAGACGGATTTTTTTCAAGAATCTTTTTCTAACACAGCAGTGATGCGACATCAATAACCTAAAAGAAATAAAATCACTCTGATTGATTGACTATTGATTAATGTTCTAAAATTATTCGACCCATAGCCCCGCTTTAAGCTAAAAAAGTCCCTGGATTGAACTCAACCCAGGGACTTTAGAGTACAAAAGCGATTTATGCGCTATTTTTTGCGTTCCAAACACAGAGCATGTGTCGTACATGCGGTCACGCATGCAGGCTCTAAACCTGCATCCAAGCGATCCATGCAGTAGTCACATTTTCCAATAATGTTTTCATCCTCGTGCAATACCGGGATATTCCATGGGCACGCGGCTACACATGACTCACACCCGATACAAAGCTCTTTGATCACATAGACCAGGCCATCAGATTCGCGCCGTACCATGGCTTCAGTGGGACAGGCCTCCACACAGGCTGGATCTTCACAATGATAGCAACTCCGGAAAGATGCCTTCATCACAATCTTGCCATCTTTAAGTTCCGGCTTTCCGGAAGTGTGCACTGCGTATTTGATTCCGACGGGATTATTATTCTTGACCTTGCAGTGCACTTCACAGGCTTTGCAGTGAATGCAACGCTTCTTGTCCAGCTTCATTCTGTAATTACTCATCGCTGCCCCCTAGATTTTGCGCACGCCGACAAAATGTTCCTGCATGGAGAGACATCCGCCACCCTTGTCCCAGCTTTCAAGGCCGCCGGGCATGAGTTCATGGTCGGCTGCGCCCTTGCCGATGGCCCTGGATTCAACGGGCAGCTTGTGCCCGAATCCGTGAACCATGAAGAGGGCTTCCGGATGCACGCAATCGGTTACGAAAGCCCGGATTCTGCCGCTTTCGCCCCTGACGGAAAAGACCTCGACCATGTCGCCGTCGGCAATGCCCATCTCTTCGGCGCGACTGGTATGAATCCAGGCCACGTTCTCGGGCATCTGTTCGGCTAGGAGAGGGTTGTTGACCGTGTGCCCCTGGGTGTGCACGCCAATCCGGCCAAACGTGATGCGGAACATGCCCTGTGGCGGATGGGCCGGAGACGTGTACGGCGGCAGGGTATCGTGCCCGGCCTTGGCCCATTTGCCGCTCGACATCTCGATCTTGCCTGAAGGAGTCGGCAGCGTGATCTCGGACATGGGGCGATACAGGGGCTTGTCGGCCAGCTCCACAAAGCCCTTGGCCTTGAAATCGTCGATGCTGACGCCCGTGTCCTGCAACTGGTAGTTCCAGAGATCCTCGATGGTTTCAAAAGCCAGCGGATCAAGACCCAGACGTTTGGCCAGGCCGCAGATGATCTCCCAGTCGGCCCTGGAGTCAAAGGTCGGTTCCTGGGCGCGGTGGCGGACAAAGAACTGGGGCTTGAGTCCCGACTTGCCGGCGATGATGCTCTCGCGCGCCAGGTAGGTCGACAAGGGCAGGACTACGTCCGAATTCCAGGCCGTGTCGGACCAGGAGAAGGTGACGCTGACCAAAAGATCCAGCTTTTCCCACTTCTTCTTCAAAGCTTCGGGGTCGGGCATGGCCATGAGCGGATCATGCCGGAAACACAGATAGGCCCTGACGGGATAGGGTTCGCTCGTGACGATGGCGTCGTAGGCGAGATTGACAAGGCCCGGGCCGCCGTCGAACTGCGGATATTTCCAACCCACGCCGTCGGCCCGCTTTTCTTCCGGCTTGGGAAAAAGATCGACCAGTTTCTTCAAACCCTTGCGGCCCACTTCCTTGGCTGCGTTGACAAAAGGCAGGCCGCCCTTGGCACCGATGGAGCCGAGCAGAGCATTGATGATGTACGCCGTGCGGCAGACTTGGAAGGAATCGTTGTAACGGGCGACCATCCAGCCGGGATGCCAGACCACGCTGGGCGCTGCGGCAGACAACTGGCGGGCCAGATCGACGATGGCCTCGGCCGAAGCGCCGGTTTCGGCGGCGGCCCACTCGGGCGTGTAGGGTTTGACGAATTCTTTGAGCTGCTCGAATCCTTCCACGAACTGCTCGACGTATTCCTTGTTGTAGAGACCCTCGTAAATGAGGGCGTGAATGACGGCGAGGTTGAAGCCGTAGTCCGTGCCCGGGCGGATGAGAAAGAAATTGTCGGCCTTGCTCGCACTGACGTTGCCGCGAATGTCGATCACGGTCAGCTTTGCGCCTCCGGCGATTCCGTCCAGGGCCGCGTTGACTTCGGCCACATTGATGGCCTCCATGATATTGCGGGTCTGGAGGATGATATGCTTGGCGTTGCGCAGGTCATAGGCCACCATCTTGCGGCCCACGCCGATGACGGACTGCGCGCCGTGCTGCACATTGCGGGCGCAGGAGGCGTCATGGTTGCAATAGTTGGGCGAGCCGATGCCGCGCATGAAGGCCTGGTGCAAGTCTGGAAAAGGGCCGCCACGGTCGGACCACAGCACCGAGCGGGGCCCGTGCTCTGCCATGATGCCCTTTAACTTGTCGGCCACATAGTCCAGGGCCTCGTCCCAGGACACGGCCTTCCATTTGCCTTCGCCGCGTTCGCCCACCCTGATGAGCGGCGTCTGCGGCTTTTCCGGATCCTGCTCCAGAGCGATGCCGGCCGCTCCGCGGGCGCACAGGCCCTTTTTGAGCGGAGAAAATTCATTTCCCTGGATGCGTACGGCTTTGCCGTCCTGCACGTCCACCTGGATTGGGCAGCGCACGGTGCACATGCCACAGACACTGAACACAGAGTTTGTTGCCGTCATGGCCATCTCCCGCTGATAAGGCGCGAAACCCGAAATCAGGCCCCGCTGATGGTTATTCAATATGATTTTTCGTCACTACCTGCAGACGGGCGCTAAAGAAAACACACCTCGACTATGGTCTTTTTTTCACAAGCAGCGCTTGGGCAAGCATTCATTCTAGCCTGTTTTTTTTTCGACGCTTGTATCACTTTCGCGTAACTCATATCTTTCTGCCCGCAAAAAAGCCTGCCCTGGCATTGCGAACCCGAAAAACAGAAATACAAACCACCTCTATTTTTCAAGCGCGGACTTTGCGCCGATCAGCGTCAACCCGCGAACCTTTTCCAGGAAATCATCCCGGCCCACATCGCCCCGCTCCTCTCCCGGTCGCAAGGTTGAGATGACAAGACGGCCGACCACGGCCCGCCCTTCGGTCCCATCGGGCAAGGTAGTGCGCACGCCCCAAAGATTGTGCAGCAGGAGCGGCTCGCCCCGGCCATCCATACCGAGATACAGCCCGATATGTCCCGGCAGCCAGACAAGCGAGGCAAACGGCACACCCTGCGTGCGGATAACATGGAGCTTGGCCTCTACATCCATTCCCTCCAGAGAAATAAGTTCTCCGCCATGCCGGGCCTGCTGCGAGGAATTGCGCGGCAGCCAGATGCCAAACGGCAGGAACAGGTCGCGCATGTTAGAAGAGCAGTCCCGATTCTCGAACATGCCTCCCCACCCGTACAGCTGTCCGGCCATGGCATCGGCCAATTCCGCCACCGAACGCGACGTCAGCGGCAGGGGCATGCGCGATGCCAGCGGATAGCCGAGCTCGGCCAGGGCAATTTTCGCCTGTCCGGCAGCGTCCCGAACCGGAACCTTGACCATGAAGCCCTGACCGCTGCGGGAATCAAGGGGAAAGATGGCCCCGATATGGGTCTGGCCCAGAAACAGGCCCTGCCCGACAAGCGAGGTCTCGTCCTTGCGCAGGGCTACCATGGCTTTTGATTCGTAGTGCGCGCAAAAACTCCTGTCCGTCAGCGCCACATCCTCATTGCGCACCCACCCGCTGGCAAAGGCCGTCTCTGCATAATACCAGGCATGGTCCAACGACACGTGGGTGATGAAGAGAGGCGTGCCCATCCACACGGCGGTGTTCTGAAAATAATCAAAAGGAAAACCTTCGCCGGGCTGCGCCGGATCCAGGAAAAACGGGCGGGTCGAGGGCAGCACCCGCAAGGCGGTGTTGCGCACGGTAATGGCCGCAGCGCTTAAAGACGGATAGGAGGGCAGATCCTGCAAGGCCACGACATGCACCCACCTGTCCTGGGGATACGGCTGCAGATTTTCGGCATAGCCCTGCTTGGAACCGAGGCTGCGCACGCCCCAGGTAATGTCTTGTGCGGACAATGATGCGCGGACCTGCTTCCACGGCGCAAAAAAACGCTCCAGGGCCCGCTCATGCATTGCGACCTGCACCGCCGGGGCCAGCAGCGGGTCATCCGATATCTGCACGGCCTGACTGGCCCGCTGCGGCACATCAAGAACAATCTTGGAAAGCAACTCCGAGCGTAGCGGTGCCTCGTCCGTCTCCACCTGCGCAGGCCCGGAGTCAGGCTTGGGCTCGGGCCGGGGCTTGCCCGCGCAGGCGCTCAGGAGCGCGATGCAAACTGCAACCCACATCCCGAAAAGCAGACCTCGCAAAATTCTTTTCATGTTTCCCGATCCATGGGTTGTTGAACAAAAATCATCCCGTCCGGCACCCGTGTGCGACGGACTCTCTTTTCACGCCTCGCTGTGCTCAATACACCTTGCGCCGTGAAAAACCCTTGCCGATGACATTGAAGGTATTCTCGAAAATGACGAAAGCTTCGGGGTCCAGCGTGAAAATCAACTCCTCAAGCTTTTTCTGCTGCACGTTGTTGACCACGGTCATGACCACCTGCTTTGGCTGACCGGTGTATCCTCCGCGTCCCTCCAGCAGGGTCACTCCACGATTGGCGCTCTTGATGATGGCATCCGAAATGGTCTGGGCATGATCGGAGATGATGAACACAAGCTTGCGCTGGTTGAACATGCTGAGCACATAATCCATGATCTGGCTGGTCACGAAAACCATGATCAGGGAATAGAGCACCATGTCCGTTTCCAGCAGCGTGAAGCTGACCGTGAACAGGGCCGCATTGAAGGCAAAGCTGACCTGTCCGATGCGGAACCCGAAACGCTGGTGCAGGAGGATGCCGAGGATGTCCAGGCCGCCGGAAGAACCCAGGGAGCGCATGCTTATTCCTGCCCCCGCTCCGAGAATGGCGCCACCGGCAATGGCTGCCAGCAGACTATCGTGCACGGGGAGAGTAAAGGTGATGAGCTCCATGCACGTGGTGATGGCACACATGCCGTAGGCTGTGTACAGCACGAATCTGCCGCTGATCATGACCCAGCCGATCACGGCGATGGGAATGTTCAAAAGCAGGAGCCACAGCCCCGGAGTCAGAACGTCCGCGAAATAGTAGATCAGCAGGGCTATGCCCGACACTCCGCCGGTCACGAAACCGTGGGGCACGGCCACGGATTTGATGGCCATGGCGACAAGAAAGCTGCCCACTGTCAAAAGGAAGATATTCCAGGGTATGGAATAGGCGTAGAGACGTAGTTTGGAGTTCATGAAAGCCAACATGCCGCGTTTAAGGAAAATGTCCAGCTTTTACCGCTGCAGCTCCGCAAATCCCGGGCCCGCCCGAACAAGCGTGTGAAGCTTTTCTTGTCCTGCCGCCCTCCCCTGCGCTACGTTGCCGAAAATCCATCTTTTGGAGCACCCCATGAGCATTCCAGTTGCCACCCATATTGATTTTACGGCCATGACCCAGATTTTTGCCGAGGCCCAACGCATGGGGCGAGACCTCCTCTACGAGCACGAGGTGTACAGCCTGCTTCGGAATCTGGGCTCCGAGACGCCGCCGCGCAGCCTCCTGCTCCAGGCCGGAACGCGACCCTCGGACGAGGAACTGAGTGCCCTGCCCGGGGACAGGGTCGTGCTCAAGATCGTCTCGCCCTACATCGTGCACAAGAGCGATGTCGGCGGCGTGCGCATCATCCCAAAACATCCGGACAAGATTCGCTCCACCTGGCGACGCATGATGTACGAGGTGGCAGAAAACTACGCCGACCGCATCGAGCGCCGCCCCGCCCATGCTCCGGCGCACTACCAGGGACTGACCGGCGATGCACTGGTTTCGGCCATCTCCCAGGACATCCAGGGCGTGCTCCTGGTGCAGTTCATTCCGCCGGATGCCACCTCTTTCGGGAACGAACTCATCGTCGGCCTGCGCGCCACACGCGAGTTTGGCATGGTCCTCACCGCCGGAGTGGGCGGCACGGACACGGAGCTTCTTGCTGACAATTTCCGCAAGAACCGCAGCATTGTCTCGGCCTCGACCGAACTCAACGACGGCGAGTCCTTTTTTGAACTCTTCAGGCGCACCGTGGCCTACAAGGTCCTGGCCGGAAAAACGCGCGGCCAGAAGCGCGTGGTCGCCGATGAACAGCTTATCGAATGCTTCTCGGCCTTCATCAAGGTCGGCAATCATTTCTCGCCCACCTGTGCCGAAGCCCCGTTCGTCATCGAAGAACTCGAGATCAACCCCTTCGCCTTTTCGGACTTCATGATGGTGCCGCTTGACGGGATGTGCCGCTTTTCTCTGCCGCAAAAGACCCTCGTCGCCCCCCGCCCCGTGCAAAAGATCCATACCCTGCTGCACCCGGCCCGCATCGGCCTGGTCGGAGTGTCCACATCCCGCCAGAACTTTGGGCGCGTCATCCTGCAAAACGTCCTGGCCCACGGTTTTCCGGCCGCCAACATGACCATCATCCACCCGGCCGCCACGGAAATCGACGGAGTTGCGTGCGTGCGCGAGTTGTCTTTTCTGGAGGAGCCGGTGGACCTCTTCGTGGTGGCCGTGGCGGCTGAAAATCTGCCGGAACTGATCGAGGAGATCATGAGCAGCAAAAAGGCCGCGTCCGTGCTGCTCATCCCGGGCGGCCTGGGCGAAACACCGGACAGCAAAGCCATGGCCGAAAAGATCATGGCCCTGATGAACGAAGGCCACAGGCAAGGCGACGGCCCAATCTTCCTGGGCGGCAATTCCATGGGCGTCATTTCCCACCCTGGGAACTTTGACACCTGGTTCATCCCCGAAAAAAAACTGCCCAAGGGGCGGGGACAGCACCATCGCAACTCCGCCTTCATCAGCCAGTCCGGAGCGTTCATGGCCACACGCATGAGCCGCACCCCGGAGCTGGACCCGGCCTATCTCATCTCCATCGGCAACCAGAACGACCTGACCCTGGGCGACTTCATGGCCTACTTCAAGACTCATCCGGACACGGACGTGGTTGGAGTCTACTGCGAAGGCTTCAATGACCTCGACGGCGTACACTTTACCCGCGCCGTGCGGCAGGCGGTCCTGGCCGGCAAGGAAATCGTCTTCTACAAGGCCGGACGCACGCCCGAGGGCAAGACCGCCACATCGAGCCACACGGCCTCGCTGGCGGGAGACTACACGGTCTGCGAATCCTGCCTGACCCAGGCCGGGGCCATGGTGGCCAGATCCTTTAACCAGTTCACCGAACTCTACATGCTGGCCAAGGGGCTGCATGGCAAAACCATTGCCGGAAACCGCGTGGCCGCCGTTTCCACGGCCGGATACGAGGCGGTGGGCATGGCCGACAATATCACGGCTGACGACTTCGAGCTGCGCATGGCCACATTCCGTCCCGCGACAAGGCAGCGCATCGCCAAGGCTCTGGAGGCCTGCGGGCTCGACCGACTGGTCGAGGTCAAGAACCCGCTGGACATGAATCCGGCGGCTACTGACGGACTCTTTACGGAGGTAGTGGAGGCGCTGGCGGCGGACCCGGGCGTGGATCTGGCCGTCATCGGCATGATTCCGCTCACTCCGTCCCTGTCTTCACTCGACATGGACGCAAGCCAGAACATCGCCGAGCGCATCGGCGCCATCGCTCGGCACAGCCCCAAGCCCATCGTGGCCGTGGTCGACGGCGGAGAGATGTACAACCCCTTCGCGGCCATGCTGCGCGAACGGGGCATGCCCGTCTTCAGGGACGCGGACCGGGCCGTTCGGGCCCTGGGGCTTTATGTCCAGGCCCGGCTTGGTGCGGAAAACCTGCGCAGCAGGAGAGGAGGGAATGTCGAAGAAAAAAAGGCTAGTCCTCTGCGCTCCGACGCAGATTCTTGAGACGCGACTGCCTGGCCTTGGAGGCAAGACGCCTCTCCTTGGAGGCCCGGGTCGGCTTGGTGGCCCGGCGGGGCTTGGGGCGCACGGCGGCCTGAGACACCATGTGCGCCAGACGTTCCAGGGCCGCCTTGCGGTTGCCCTCCTGGGTGCGATGCGATTCGGCCCGAATGACCAGCTCTTTCTCCACGGTGATTCGCCGGCCGGCCAGTGCCTCAAGGCGGGCCAGCCCGTCCTCGTCCAGGCCGCGAATGGCATCCAGACGAACACGCAGCCGGACAGCCGTGGATACTTTGTTCACATTCTGGCCACCGGGGCCGGAGGAGCGGATAAATTCGAGGCGGATATCCTCGTCTTCGATATGTACGCGGGGTGTGATGAACATGTGGGACTTGTTAGCGAAAATATTGATGTTCCGAAAGCGAAAAGGGCGGCCAAAGCCACCCTTTTCACGCTTGATTCCTGTCTTCTGTCAGCCGCAGCTTCCGCCGCAGCCGCAGGAAGAGCAGCCGCCCTCGGCTTCCGGAAAAACCATGCTCGATTCCACGGTAAAACCCATGTTCTGGTCAAAGACAACCGTCATGGGTTTGGCCTGCTCGAACAGGTCTCCCTCGACCAGGAAGGAGTATCCGTCCACGTCGAAGGTCTGATCGTTGTCTTTCTTCTCGTCCAGGGCCAGCCCGAGTCGGGGTCCGCCGCAGCCGGAAGCCAGGTATATACGAATGGGTTCCTTGTCCTTGCCGCCGAAATGCTCATCCAGCTGCGCCTTTGCCGCCGGTTGGAGAGTAAACATAGATGCCTCCTATAGTTTGAATAGGTGAAATAGTAACTCCGACAAAACATATGTCAACACCTGCGGCATCGAACAGATGGGCTCCGGCACGAATACGTGACTTCCCCGCCTCGCAAAGGTCAAAAAAAACGGGCTTCGGGCCCGTTTTTCTCAACCTGAAACTTTAGGCTTTCAGCGCATCAAATAAAAACCAAGATCACTGTCGTAGCTTTTCTGGTCCGCGAACTGGCATCCCACATACCTCTCGTTCAGGTATTTGACACGGGCCAGGCGGGTGACTTCCGTACGTCGCGAGTCATCCAGTCGAAAACGAACCTTGAGCAGCGCCCCCCGAACCAGGCGGTGGGAGAGCAGCGTGGTGAAACCGACGCCATTCAAAGAGACATTATCCAGCAGAAAATCACCTGCCTCGCCCGTTTCCGGGTTCTCGAACTGCCCTGCGAGCTGCACATTCTTGCGGTAATACTGCCTGCGCTCCATGGCCTGCTTTTCCTCGTTGAGGAGCAGCACAAGATTTGCGGCCACATTGCGAAATTTGCGAAAGCCCCGGGGGGTGCTCTTGCTCGTGTTGCAAATCCCAAGCAGCGGAGTGACGTCGTCCTGAATGCCGGACACAACATCAAGAATCACGGAAAAATAAGGCATCTGCCTGGTCGCGCTTTGCTGGGCGATCTTGGTGTTGATACGCTGGCTGACATCGAGGGCGGCCGGTTTGGCCGTATTGGGCATGATCACCGCAAATCCGTTGGAGGCGATGCGGCATACCACGTCGACCCTGCGCACTTCATCGACCAGGACCACCGCGAGCATCTGGATGATCTGGTCCACGCTCGACGGTCCATAGTCTTCGTTGAGCCTTCGCAGATTTTCGATCGTCAACAGCACCACGCTCGACGGAGTGCCGTATCTCTTGCAGACCTCGATCTCGCGCTCCATGTAGCGGTCGAAGGTTCGCTTGTTCGGCAATCCGGTGAGCTGATCCGTTTCGGCCATGCGCCTCATGGCCTGAAAATAATACGCCCGCTCCAGCGCCACCGCAGTGACCTCCGCGATGACTGTAAAATCCGCCAGATTCCTCTTTGTATACGGTTCCCCGTGCCGAGTGTCGATGACCTCCATCACTCCGTAGACCATATCCCCGCTTTTAAGCGGCACGGCCATGACCGTTGAGCACCCTTTGGTCTTGGCCGTCAAAAATTGTGTCGCGAAACGCGGATCCTTTGCTGTATCCTCGATCAGCAGGGCTTCCTGGCTTTCGGCGACCCATCCGGCCAGCCCTGTCCCCTTTCGCAATTTCTTACCGCTAACCAGGTCGACCTTTTCGCCCACAACGTGATTGAAAGTCAGGTCGCCGGTGTCCGGATCCACAAGCAGAAATGCCAAATGCCTGGGAGAAAAAAAACTCTCCACATGGATGCAGATTTCTTCCAGTGTTTTCTGAATGCTGGTCCGATGCGAGAGTCCCCGGGAAATTCCGAGAAGGACGTTTATGCATGAAGAAGGCGTAAGCGGCTCCATCTTTGGCTCCTGCTGTTGAGCTGAAATAGATCACTCTGTACAGGATTCATTCCTTGGATAAAAAGCAGGATTTTGTCAAATATCTTGTATTTTACAGATCTCCACGTTGATATCACGGGTCTTTGCCCATGATTCCAATGCAGACAACGTCGCGGGATAGGGGTGACCAATGGCTACTGCCAGTCCGGTGCGCTTGGCCAGGCTTTCGGCTTTTTTGAGCTGCAGCAGGATTGCATGCTCCTTGGCCGTGTTGTCGAGAAAGATATGCCTTCTGTAATAGCGCATGCCCAATGTTTTGCTCACGTCGCGCACGCAGCTTTTGGGCGTGGTCAGGCTGTCCACAAAAAACTTTCCCTGCCCTTGCAGATGTCCAAGAACAACGGTCATGGCCTTTTTATCCTGCGTCAAACGCGAACCCATGTGGTTATTGACCCCGTCCACATCCGGCAGACGGGCCAGGTTGTCGACCAAAGTCTGCTCCAGGACAGCCGGGGTCATATTCACACGCAAGGTGCCGGGACCGGAATTGGCCGACTTGGGATATCCTTCCGGCTCGCAGGGGAGGTGGAGCAGCAACTCAAGATTTTCCTGCCGCGCCAGGTCAGCCACCTGTCGCGCCTTGGTGTTATGCGGCAGAACTGAGAAACTTATGGCAAAAGGCAAGGCTGCCAACCGTTTGGCCACCGTCATGCTCTCGCCCAGGTCGTCGATGATGATCACAAGCCTTGGCGCTTTCACCGTATGCGCCTCGGGCTCAGGCTCGGGAACCAGGGCAAGCGGCAGAAAGATGTGATGGGTTGGCTCGCCGAGGATGGAGATTTCCAGATCACGCGGATTGTTGTCGACGGTCTTCAGGCTGAACCCGGGTCCCAGTTGATCCAGATTTTTCTTGAGCTCGGCAAGAAAGGGAAAAACTTCGTGCCCCAGATTGATGGTCAGATTTTGATAATAAAATTCCTGCCCGTTATGACGCCTGACCTCCACGGCCCGATGCCGCATCAGGCTTTCAGATCCGCCCTGGGCGGCCAGCCCCATGAGTATGGCCAGGTCGACGCTGCGGACCTTGGCGTCAAAATCGTCGATCTGGGCTTCGTACACCAGCGCCTGTTTCTTCCGGGCCGAGTCATCCCTGACGGCGGCCTGCTCCGGCCGGGATTTCTTTTGGATCTGGGCCGCAGGTTTTTCCGAAGCTTTGTGCCCGGCCTGCGGTTTAACAATCACGGACTTGTCTGGCGCGGACTTGTCCGGAGCATGCCGCAGAGGCAGATGCATGGCCACAAAAAGTGTCAGACCGGTCAAAAGGACGACACAAATCCAGAGCAGGGATTTGAACAGCGAAAAACCGGACCCCTTGGCCGCGGGCTTTTTCTTTTTTCGTTTTTTAGGGGGCATGGTGCTTGAAAAGACGCGGGACGGCAGAAGCCGCCCCGCAATAAAATGAGAATCAGTTGGTGAGCTGCATGAAGCGCGGCAGGGACTTGACCATGCTAAGGCCTATGCGCAGCTGGTTGTCCTGGGCCAAGGCCTCTCTTACTTCGATCTCTTCGGGGCTCAGATCCATCTCACCATTGGGATTGATCAGGTGCTTGGACAGGTTCGCCTCCCGAAATTCGCGCGGCTGCGTTGCATCTTCGGTCGCAACCACAAACGGGAGTTCCACGTCGGGCTCGATTCCCTCGGCCTGGATGGATGTGCCGTTTGGCGTGTAGTAAAGCGCGATGGTCAGCTTGACCGCCGAACCGTCGGACAGGGGCATTATGGTCTGCACGGAGCCCTTTCCGAAGGTGCGCTCGCCGATCAGGATGGCCCGCTTGCGGTCTTGCAGGGCGCCGGCCACAATCTCCGAAGCCGAGGCCGAGCCGGAATTGATAAGCACCACCACCGGGCAGGTCACATCCGTGGACTGCCGGGAAGCCATCTCGTCCTTCCTGCTTTTGGGGTTACGACCCTGGGTATAGACGATGAGGCCATCGCGCAAAAAGGTGTCGGTCACGGAAATGGCCTGATTGAGAAGCCCGCCGGGATTGTTGCGCAGGTCCAGGACAACGCCTTTGAGTTCCTGTTTGGCGGTGTACTCTTGCAATTTGCTGTGCATGTCCTCGGTGGTGTTGGCCTTGAAATCGGTCAGTCGCAAATGAACGTATCCGGGCTCGAGTTCCTTGAGCTTTACACTGATCAGCGGAATCGTGCCGCGCACGATGGTCACTTTTTCCGGAGCCTGGGATTCCTTGTGCAGAATGGTAAGTTCCACGGATTCTCCCTTGGGGCCGCGAATCTTGGAAACCGCTTCCTCAAGTGAAATATCCAGCGCCGATTCGCCGTTAATCTCGAGAATGAGGTCTCCGGCCCTGAGGCCCGCCTTGTCGGCAGGAGTGTCTTCAATGGGGGCGATTACAGTCAGGCGCTTTTCGCGAACTCCGATCTGGATGCCGATCCCCCCGAATTCACCCTGAAATTCTTCCTGCATCATCTTGAATTTATCAAGATTGATATATGCGGAATGCGGATCAATGGAATTGAGCATCCCTTCGATGGCCCCGTGGATCAGATCCGTACGGTCGACATCCTGAACATAATTTTTTTCGATCAGATCCAGAACCTGGCTGAACTGCTTCAAGGCCTGATAATGATCCGTATCCCGAGCCTGGCTGGACGAGGCCGTGCCGCAAAGGCCGACCAGAAGAATCATCGTGCCCAGAAAATGGCTGAAACGCATGATATCCTCCCTGAGGGAATGGCGAGAAATTGTTGGAATCACTTAAAAGCGGATACCGTGGTGCAGTCCTGTCCGAAAAAATGCGAACTCACTTTTCACCCCGGCTGTAACCATTTTAAAGGATTAATGACTTTTTGCCTGTAACGCAATTCGAAATAGAGGCCTTCACCCTTGGCTGCAGGGTAGAATCCGCAGACGCCGATCTGCTGTCCGCGTTCCACCTCCCGGCCCACCGGAATGGGAGCATCGGACAAAAAGGCATACAGCGAGTAATAATCCTCGCCATGAAAAACGATGACCACCTGCCCGAACCCGCGCAACTGGTCGTTGTGCACGACCTTGCCCCAGGAGACGCTGTGCACCGGCGTGCCTGCGGGCAGGGACAGTCCTATCCCGTTGCTGGGCGGATTTCCGCTTGGTGCATACGACACGACCCGCTTGCCCGTGGCCGGCCAGCTCAGTTTGCCCTGCAGCTTTGAAATTTTCTTGGAGGATTGCAGGCTGATCTTGTGGCGCAGCCCGGCGATGGAACCCATCAGGTCCTGGATTTCCTTTTCGCTCTGCTTCTTCTTGACCCGCACCTCGGCAATCTGGCGTTCGTACTGCGTCCTCTTTTTTTCAAGATCGGCCCTGGACGCCTTGATCTTTTCAAGTTTGGCCTCGGCCTGGGCCGCGTTCTGATCCAGCACAGACTGCTGGTCGGCCATGATCTGGCTCTGTTGCTCGATATCTTCCCGCAGGGCCTGGGCCTCGCGGTACAGGGCCGTCAGCCAGGCTTCCCGGCGGTTGGCTTCGCCCCACTGCTCCACCGAGGCAAAACCTTCTTCCTTGGCCGTCAGGTAGATGGGCCACAGCGTTCGCATCAGCTCCTGCAGGCGGCCCGTGGTCTTTTCCCGCTCCGCCAGCAAATCATCGAGGCGTTTCGCGCCTTCGGACTGCTCTTTTTTGAGCGCGGCCAGCTCGTCTTCAAGCTTCTCCAGAGATGCGGCCGCCTTCTTGACCGAACCTTCGAGTTTGGCCAGATCCTTGTGCAGCTTGCGTTCTTGAGCGGTCAGGCTCTGGATGGCCTTTTTCCGCTCGGCCAGTTGCTTGTTCTTGGCGGCCATCTCTTCTTCAAGAGAGGCAAGGCCAGGCGAAGCCAATAATACAAGGCCGCCCAGAAGCAACAGGATGATCGCGAAAAAACGCAGCTTGGGGCGGGATGACGGTCGATTCATGGGTGAGGGATGATGCTTTTTCCTGTGCAGGTCAAGGGGCTGGACTTTTCCAGAAAGACGGCCAGGGGGCAGCTCGCACATTTTCCCTCCCTCTTTGCGCACCAATTCTTGCCCGTGCGCACGATGAGGGCGTGGTATTCATTATATAATGCCGTGTCCGACGGCAAAACATCCATGAAAAACTCCCGCAGTTCGCCGTATCCGATGTCTTCGGGTACAAGCCCGTGCCGGCTCAGGATGCGACGCGTGTAGGCGTCGACCACAAAAGTCGGCAGCCCGAGGGCGTAAAGCAGGATGGAATCGGCCGTTTCAGGACCAATGCCGGAAACCTCAAGCAGGGACGGGCGCAGCTTCTCCATCGTCTCGCCCCGCAATCCATCCATATCAAGGTCGCAGGTCGTGCGCAGAAAACTCAGGAAATTGCGCACCCGCACCGCCTTGACCCGGAAGGCGCCAGCCGGGCGGATGAGCGCCGCAAGCTCCCCGTCGGTCAACCGGGCCAGGGCCCGGGGATCGAGCAGGCCGGATTCGCGCAGGTTGTGCATCGCCTTTTCCACGTTGGCCCAGGCCGTGTTCTGGGTCAAAATGGCGCCCAGCGCGATTTCAAACGGCGTTTCTCCCGGCCACCACCTGCTTGGCCCCAGCTCGGCCAGCATCGCACGGTAGTAGTCAAGCAGCACGGCTTCCCGGTTCATGTGCGAAAGACGAGCAGGGTCCATTCCCCGGAGTATGAAATCACGGGAGCCGCAAGCCCCTGCCGGACGTAGGCCTGCACGACGCGATCCGCCTGCTCGCGCAGGATGCCGGACAGGATGAGCACACCCGGTCTGGCCAGGCGGGCACAGATGTCCTCGGCCATATCAATCAGCGGGTTGGCCAGAATGTTGGCCAGAATGCAGTCAAAGCGCTGCTGCTCCGGGAGGTCCGTGACGCTCCCCGTGGCCGGTTTGAAAGCGTCCTCCACATCGTTCAGGGCCGCGTTCTCGTGCGCGTTGTCGACGGCCACGGGGTCGATATCAAGACCCTGGCCGACAAGCCCGAGCTTGACGGCGGCGATGCCCAGAATCCCCGAACCCGTGCCCAGGTCGAGAAAGGACTGCCCCTCCGCAAGAACCCCTTCCGTCGCCAGCCGGTCCAGCGCCTCAAGGCACAGGGCCGTGGTCTGGTGATGCCCCGTCCCGAAGGCCATCTTGGGCTCGATCAGAATGGGCTCGGCCGTGCAGGGCTCATCCTTGAGCCAGGCCGGCAGGACCACGAACCGCGACCCGATGGGAATGGGCGTGAAGTATTTTTTCCATGCGCTGGTCCAGTCCGCGTTGTCCACGCTTGTGCTCTCCAGAATAATTTCCGGACAGGCGGCCTGGAGCGCGGCCTCGGTTTCGGCGGACTGCTCTGGCCGGTCGAAATGCACGGTCAGACGGCGCAGCCCGTCTTTGAGCCCCTCGTCTTCCCAGCCCCAGGGGGTGTGCAGAAACAAAAGGCCGGTAACGAGATCCTCGTTTTCCGGGGCAAAAGAAAGCGCAAGGCGTGCAAGCTTATTTGACATTTTAAAACCTGATAGCGGGGCATGCCCGTTTGAATTCGATGTTGAAAATCGGTCCCCTTACGCATGCGAAGGAGGGGCAAAACTGAGCCTACTGGCTAGTTTCCGGCCAGAATGGCTTCCAGTGCCCGGCAAAAGGACTCCAGCTCCTCCTCGGTGATGACCAGCGGAGGCAGCAGGCGCAGCACCGTGTCCTGGGTCAGATTCAGGACAAAACCCTGCTCAAGCAGTGCCTTCCAGACCTCGGCCCCGGGATGCGTCAGCTCAATGCCGATCATCAGGCCATGCACCCGAACCTCGGCGATCTTGCCCGGCAGTCGGGATTTGATCCCCTCCAGTCGTCCGCGCAGCCAATCGCCAAGCCTCGCCGCCCGGCCACAGAGATCGTCGCGCTCGATGATCTCGATGACCTTGTCCGCCACGGCGGAAATGAGCGCGTTGCCGCCGAAGGTCGTGCCATGGCTGCCTGGAGGAAAACCCTTGGAGACCTCTTCGGTGCACATGACCGCGCCCATGGGCAGGCCCCCGGCCAGACCCTTGGCCACGGTGACGATATCGGGCGCAAGGCCCAGATGCTGATGCGCCCAGAATTTTCCGGTCCGGCCCACACCGGTCTGAATCTCATCGACAATCAGCAGCACGCCCTTGGCGGCGCAAAGCTTCTCCAGCCCGCGAACGTAATCCTCGGGCAGGGGTTTGACTCCGCCCTCGCCCTGGATCATCTCGATCAACACCGCCGCGGTGCGCTCGTTCATGGCGGCTTCCATGGCCGTAAGATCCGCAAAAGGCACGGTGACGAAGCCTTCGGGCAGCGGCCCGAACCCGGTCTTGATCTTGTCCTGGCCCGTGGCCGTCAATGTGGCCAGGGTCCGGCCATGAAAGGACCCGCCCAGGGTGATGATCTCGTAGCGCTCTTCGCCCCGGCCCTCGCGCATGTAGCGCCTGGCCAGCTTGATGGCGCCCTCGTTGGCCTCAGCCCCGGAGTTGCAGAAAAAGACCCGCTCCAGATGCGAGGTGCCGAGCAGCCTGTTGGCCAGCGCGACCTGCTCTTCCTGATAAAAAAGGTTGGAGACGTGGATGAGCTTGCCGGCCTGGGCGCAGATGACGTCCACCAGTTCGGGATGGGAGTGACCCAGGTTGCACACGGCAATGCCTGCCAGGAGGTCGGTATAGACCCGGCCTTCAGGGGTGACGAGTCTGGTTCCTTCGGCCCGGCTGACGGCCAGGGGATAGCGCGCATAGGTCCGGCAAAACGCCGAGGCTTCGCCCTGTTTTATATCTTCGCTGTTCATGAAATTCTCCTCGCAGGTGAATTGGATCAGATCGCGCCGGTGTGCCCGAATCCGCCGGCGCCGCGCGCAGTGTCGGAAAGATTGTCCTGCGGAACGATTTCCGCGCGCACGACAGGCTGAAAAACGAGCTGGGCGATGCGCTGGCCCCGGGTCACGGTGCGGGTCTGGTCCGAAGTGTTCAAAAGGCTGACCAGGATTTCGCCGCGATAGTCCGGGTCGATGACACCGACCCCCTGACTGACCACCAGCCCGTCCTTGGTTCCCAGGCCGCTTCGGGAATAGACAAAACCGGCAACTCCCGGCATCGTGCATTCCACGGCGATGCCAGAAGGAAAGCGATACCGTCCCCCAGGGGGGATTGAAACCTCCGCTTCCTCCATACAAGCCCGCAGATCAATACCTGCCGACCCCGGAGTGGCATACTTGAATTTCTCCGGCGGGCACGTTTCCGATAAAAAACGGACCTTGACCGGTATGGTGACATTTCCGGAACAGGGATTCATTTCTACTCCTAGGCATGTTAGCTTGATCATCAAGCGCGCATGCAGGGATGCGTTACAAATTTTGACAGGAGGATTTATGCAACCATTGCATGTTTATACAGTTGTGCCCAAGCTTCCGGAAAAACTTTTGCCGCTCAAGGCGCTAGCAAGCAATCTCTATTTTTCATGGCAGCATGAAATCGAGGAGTTTTTTGCCCAGATAGACCGCGAATTATGGGAAAAAAGCGAACACAATCCAGTCTGGTTCCTGAACCATCTGCCGCAGAGCACTCTGGAAGAACTGGGCGAGGATGAATTCTTTCTGGACCGTCTGTCAACCATTGCGGCGGGTTTTGAAAAATACCTCTCCAAGCGCGGCCCCATGACCGGGCTCGACGCCCTTGAAAGCGGGCCTGTGGTCGCCTATTTCAGCGCCGAATACGGTATCGCCCAATGTCTGCCCGTGTATTCGGGAGGGCTGGGCGTACTGGCCGGGGACCATCTCAAATCCGCCAGCGATCTGAACATCCCCCTGATCGGAATCGGTCTGTGCTATCAGCGCGGATTTTTCCGCCAGTACCTGACCCACGACGGCTGGCAGCAGGAACGCTATCAGCCCAACGACTTCGAGCAGATGCCGCTTTTTCCCGTACTGGACGAAGACGGCCTGCCCCTCAAGGTGCGTTTCCAGATGCAGGGCAGGCCCCTCTATTTCCGCGTCTGGCGGGCCGACGTGGGCCGCGTTCCGCTTTTCCTGATGGACACCAATATTCCCGACAACACGCCGGAACGCCGCGAACTGACCTCCCAGCTCTACGGCGGGGACCTGGAAATGCGACTCATGCAGGAATACCTGCTCGGTATCGGCGGCATCAAGGCCCTTGAGGCCATGGGCCTCTCCCCCCGGGTCATCCACATGAACGAAGGGCACTCGGCTTTTGCGGGCCTCGAAAGAATCCGCGTGCTCATGCAGGACCGTCACCTGTCCTTCGAGGCGGCCCTGGAACTGGTCGCCCAGAGTTCTGTCTTCACCACGCACACTCCTGTTCCGGCGGGCAACGACCGTTTCTCCCCGGACCTTATGGCCAAATACTTCCAGGAATATGCTGCGGACCTGGGGCTGTCCTGGAAAGTTTTTCTGGCCCTTGGCCGGGAAAACACGCGTAATGAAGCCGAGCACTTCTGCATGACCGTACTGGCCCTGCGCCTGTCCCGCTTCAACAACGGCGTCAGCCGCCTGCACGGCAAGGTTTCGCGTAAAATGTGGGCCAATGTCTGGTCGCAATATCCCGTGGAAGACGTGCCCATCACCTGGGTCACCAACGGCATCCATTTCCCGACCTGGGTGGCTCCTGAAATGTCCGTCCTCTACGACCGTTTCCTGGGCCAGTCATGGCGTGAAGACCCGGACTGCGAGCGGGTCGGCGAAAAATTCGGGTCCATCCCGGACATTGAGCTCTGGCGGGCCCACGAACGCCTGCGGGAGCGACTGGTCGACTTTGTGCGCCGCCGCCTGCAGCAGCAGATCATGTCCCGGGGCGGCCGCAGCTGGGAGCTCGAAGTCGCGGACAATGTTCTTAATCCCGAGGCTCTGACCATCGGCTTCGCCCGCCGCTTCGCGTCCTACAAGCGCGCCTATCTGCTTTTAAAAGACGATGACCGCCTGAAACGCCTCGTCACGGACCCCGCCCGCCCGGTACAGTTCATCTTTGCCGGCAAGGCCCATCCACGGGACAATGAAGGCAAGAAAATCATTCAGGAGCTCATCAGTCTCTGCCAGTCTCCGGAGAGCCGCTCGTCCATGGTCTTTCTGGAAGACTATGACATGCAGGTCGCCCGCTACCTGGTCCAGGGCTGCGACATATGGCTCAACAACCCGCGCCGGCCTCTGGAGGCCTGCGGCACCAGCGGCATGAAGGCCATGGCCAACGGCGTGCTGAACCTGAGCACCCTTGACGGCTGGTGGGACGAAGCCTGGAGCCCGGACAACTCCGTGGGCTGGGCCATCGGCAACGCCGAGGAATACGACGACGTCGAATACCAGGACTTCGTGGAGAGCCAGACTCTCTACAACATCCTTGAAAAAGACATCATCCCGCTCTTCTACGACCGCGTGCAAGGCTCCTTCCCCAGACGCTGGGTGCAGAAGATGAAACAGGCCCTCAAAACCCTGGGGCCGGTCTTCAATGGGCATCGCATGGTCGAGGAATATTCCAAACGCGCCTATCTCCCGTCCAACATCAGCTACGGCAAGCTCACGGCAAACGGGTACCGCCCGGTCACGGAACTGGCCGACTGGCGCATGAACCTGCTCACCCACTGGGGCGGGCTTGATATCCGCAACGTGCAGTGCGTCACGGCCCACGAAATGTTTGTCGGCGAGAACCTTGAGGTCAGCGCCGAGGTCAAGGTCGATGGCCTCGGCATCCAGGACATCCGCGTGGAAATCTACACCGGCCCCCTCGACCACACCGGCAAATTCGCAAACCGGTCCACCTTCACCATGAGCCCGGACGAGCGCACGGCTGACGGCTGGTACATATATCGAGGCAAGGCCATGCCCATGGCCACGGGCAAATTCGGATTCACCGTGCGCATCCTGCCGCACCACCCGCTGCTGCGCGATGCGCACAGCCTAGGCCTGATCTTCTGGGCTGACAACCCCGATCCAAAACTCCAGGGGTAGAGGACGGGTGGCCAAGAAAGTCGATCGGGCCGATGTGGTCCTGGCCGAACAGGGGCTGGTCGAGAGCTGCGAAAAGGCCACGCGCATGATCATGGCCGGACAGGTGTTCCTGCTCCGAAACGGGAGCAGGAGCCTCGTGGCCAAGCCCGGGCAGCAGATACCCCGCGACGCGCGGCTGGAAATCAAGGAACCCGAGCGTTTCGTATCGCGGGGCGGCTACAAGCTGCTCACGGCCCTTGAGCATTTTGCCCTGGACGTGAGCGGCATGATTGCCCTGGATGCCGGAGCCTCCACCGGCGGATTCACGGACTGCCTGCTGCAGTTCGGGGCCGCGCGGGTTTACGCCGTGGATGTGGGACACGCCCAGCTGCACTGGAAGCTGGTCACGGACCCGCGCGTCGTCAATCTGGAGCGGATCAACCTGCGTCACGCCGCTGCCGATCTCATTCCCGAAAAAGTGGACCTGGTGGTGGCCGACTGCTCTTTTATCTCCCTGCGGCTCATCCTGCCCCCCTGCCTGCAGTTTTTAAAGGATACAGGGCAAGTCCTGGCCCTGGTCAAACCGCAGTTCGAACTAAGCCCCGAACACGCGGTCAAGGGCGTGGTCCGCTCAGAGGAACTGCAGCTCAAAGCCGTGGCCGAGGTGCAGGCCTTCGCCCGGGACGAGCTCGGACTACAGGCCCTGGGCTTCGTCCCGGCAGGGATCAAGGGCCCCAAAGGCAATCAGGAGTACCTGCTCCATTTGCGGCGCTGACCTTGGGCTTTGCCAAGCAGGGACGATGCGGGTACAGACCGCGTTCATATTTCACACTTCAACCATATTTGAACCCATGCCCGACAGATTTCTGACCGAAGACCGCAAGACCAGGCTCAGATCCGTATTGGCCAAACGCCAGCCCGACCTGACCCTGGTACTGAACAATATCCACGACCCGCACAACGTGTCCGCCATCCTGCGCAGTTGCGACGCCTTTGGGGTGTTCGGCGTGCACCTTTATTACACCAAGGAAAAATTTCCGTCCTTGGCCAACAGCTCCTCGGGCTCCGCCAAGAAATGGATCGACCTGACCCGCCACCGCGAAGCGGGGGTCATGGTCCAGGGCCTGCGCGACCGCGGCATGCAGATCGTGGGCACGGGCTTCAGCCCCACGGCCAGGCCCATCATGGATATCGATTTCACCAAACCCACGGCCATCATTCTCGGCAACGAGCACCGGGGCATGGACCCCGACGTCAAGGTTCACGTGCCGGACGAGATCTACATCCCCATGTTCGGCATGGTGCAGAGCCTGAACGTGTCCGTGGCCGCAGCGACCATCCTCTATGAAGCCATGCGCCAGCGCCTGGCCGCCGGGATGTACGACCAGAGCCCTCTGGACGCGGACGAATTCGAGGACGTATACGCAGACTGGTGCAAGCGCGGCAAAGACTACTAGCCGGGGCCGGGCCCCTGGAGAACCGATGGCGGGAAACACTTTCGGCAACATCTTCAAGCTGACGACCTTTGGGGAATCCCATGGCCCGGCCCTGGGCGGGGTGGTGGACGGATGTCCCGCCGGGATCGCCCTTTGCGAAACCATCATTCAGACGGAGCTCGACAAACGCAGACCCGGACAGGGCGGCCTGGCCGTCACCGCCCGTAGCGAACCGGACCGCATCCGGCTCTTGTCCGGTATCTTTGAAGGCCGCACCACGGGCACGTCCATCGGCTTTGCCATCGAGAACACGGACCAGCGCTCGCGCGATTACGGCGAAATAAAAGACGTTTTCCGGCCGGGCCACGGAGACATGACCTATCAGGCCAAGTACGGCCTGCGCGACTATCGCGGCGGAGGCCGTTCCTCGGGACGGGAGACGGTGTCGCGCGTGGCGGGCGGAGCCGTGGCGGCGGCATTTCTGAAGACTCTGGGGATTACTGTCCGGGCCGCCGCCGTGGAGCTTGGCGGCATCGCATCCGAGAGCGTCGATATGGAAGGCGCCGAGCAGCGCCCCTTCTTCGCGGCTGACGACCACGCGGCGCTGCGCTGGCAGGAAAGGGTCAAGGACGTAGCGGGTCAGGGCGACACGCTGGGCGGCATCGTCGAAATCCGCGCCAGCGGAGTGCCGGCGGGGCTTGGCGAGCCGGTCTTCGACAAGCTCGATGCCCGTCTGGCCGCGGCGCTCATGAGCGTGGGCGCGGTCAAGGGAGTCGAGATCGGGAGCGGGTTCGCGGCCAGCCGCATGCGCGGCAGCGAAAACAACGACGCCATGCAGGATTCGGGCTTTGCGTCCAACAACGCAGGCGGAATCCTGGCCGGGATCTCAAGCGGCCAGGAAATTGTGCTGCGCGCCGCCATCAAACCCATCCCGTCCATTGCGATTGAGCAACAGACCCTGGACCGCTTCGGAGCGGCGCGGACCATCAGCGTCGGGGGACGGCACGACATCTGCGCCATCCCCCGCGTGGTCCCGGTGCTCTCGGCCATGGTCCGGCTGGTCCTGGCCGACATGGTCCTGCTGCAACGGCGCATGGGAGTTGGCACATGAGCGTTGGCGCGGGCTTTATCCTCAAGAAAGCCCTGGGCACGCTCTTCATGCCCCTGTCGATCTGTCTGGTTCTTTTCGCCCTCGGCATGGTCTACGTGCTGCTACGTCGCTCCAAAGACGCCATCGCCCCCTTTGTCATGGGCGGACTCCTGCTTTACGCCTTTTCCCTCAATTCCGTTTCCGCAACCCTGATCCGCCCCCTTGAGGACGCCTACCCGCCCCTGAACCTGTCCAGTGCGGAGATCCTCAAAAAACCTGTCAAATGGGTGGTCGTGCTCGGCGCGGGACATTGGACGGACACGCGCCTGCCCCCCGGAGCCATGCTCGAAGAGGCGGCCCTGTACCGACTGAATGAGGGCATCCGGGTTGCTCGTCGTTTTCCGGACTCCATCCTGGTTCTTTCGGGCGGTAAATACAAAGACGAACAACCAAACGCCAAGGTTATGGCCGCGGCCGCCGTAGACCTTGGCTTTAATCCGGGCCGGATCATGCTCTCCGACAAAGCCCTCGACACTCATGACGAAGCGATGCACATGAGGAGCATGGTCGGTTCCGACGCCTTCGTGCTGGTAACTTCGGCCTCGCACATGCTGCGCGCCGTCAAGCTGTTTGAAAATCAAGGCCTCAAACCCATCCCCGCGCCGACCTGTTACCGAGACAAAGGCGAGCCCGAGCACTTCCTGCCCGGGGCAGACAACATCAAGACCTGCAACATGGCCGTGCACGAATACCTGGGTTTGGCCTGGTCTTTTGTGCGCGGGCAGATATCCATTCTCTAAGTGATTGACATCCTTCCCACCCTGGCCCTGGCCACCTCGAAGCACAGCCCGGACAAGGCCACCATCCGCGCCTGGGCCCTGGTCCTGTCCAGCCGCAGGTTTCTGAACCGCTTCGATCATGGCCGGCTTCTGGTCGCACCGGCCCTGGCGCCGCTCGCGGTGCGTGAAATCATCGCCTACGAAGAGGAAAATCTGCCCCGGCCCCGCCCGGCGCCCCTGCCCGACAATTCCTGGGTCAGTCTGCTGATCATCGCCATCTTTCTGGGCCTGACCATATGGGTCGACGCCCAGGGTCTGGGCAGACGCACCTTGTGGTATCTCGCCGGCCGGGCCGACGCCGCACTCATTATGGGCGGCGAGTGGTGGCGATGCGTAACCGCCCTTTTCCTGCATGCCGACGCCGGACATCTGCTGTCCAACGCAGGCGCCCTGGCCGTACTCGCCTCGCTCCTGGCGCGACGTATCGGATCGGGCCTGACCTGGGGACTCTTCATAGCCTCGGGCAGCCTCGGCAATGCCGTCAACGCCTGGGCCCAGGCCCCCGATCATCTGAGCGTGGGCGCATCCACAGGAGTATTCGGGCTGATCGGCGTCCTGGCCGGCGGTGCGGGCCGGGCCGAACGCGGCTCAAGAGGTCAGGTTCTCCTGCTGGCCCTGGGCTTCGGCTTCAGCCTGCTGGCCATGCTCGGCGCGGGCGAAGAACGCGTGGACCTGGGTGCGCATTTTTTCGGGATGTGCTGCGGCCTGCCCTTCGGATTGCTGGTCGGAGACTGGCACGGAGCGAGCGGATGGAAGGCGAGGATTGGAACCCTGTGCGGCGCGGCCGGACTGGCCCTTGTAGTCTGGGCCTGGGCCCTGGCTCTTGAAGGCGGCGTGCTGGAAGGATGAGGTTCGAGGAGCCCGGGGGCTCCCCGAACAGGAGGCTTGCGGTCTAGAATTGTCCGGTTCTGAGCATGACCAGGGTGCAGGCATGCTCCCAGGGGATGCCCGCTTCGGTCAGGGCCTGTTCCAGCGCCGCTGATTCCGTGCCGGGATTGAGTATGACTCGCCCGGGCTTCAGGGCTATGATGGATTCCTGCAACAGGGCGCTGCGCTCCGGGCCGACATAAAGGGTCAGCGTGTCCACCTTTTGATCGATGGCGTCCAGGCTTGGAACGACTGGCAACTCCTCGATGACGGTTCGGCCCGGCGTGACCGGGATGACCGAATGGCCATAATCTTTGAGCATGCGCACGGCCTGGTTTGAGTAGCGCTCCGGCTTGTGGCTCGCTCCGAGCACTGCGACAATCTGGCCCATGAGTTTACGCTCCCGCCTTGCGGCTGACCATGACCTTGGCCGGACGCAGCAATCTGTCCTTGAGCATGTAACCTTTCTGCAGCATCTGGCAGACCGTGTTTTCACCCACGTCGTCCCGCTCGACCTGACCCAGAGCTTCGTGACGGGAGGGATCGAAGGGCACGTCCAGCTCCGCGATCTGCTCCAGCCCGTGCTTCTTCATCGTGTCGAGGAAAATGTTCATGGTCATTTCGACACCCGTGACCAGGTCCTTGCAGGCTTCGGTCTGCTTGCCGTGGGCCAGGGCCAAGTCAAGATTGTCCATGACGGGGATGATCTCCTCGAGGATGGCGGAGGTGGCGAACTTGAAATAGTCTTCCTTTTCGCGCAGAAGCCGCTTCTTGAAATTCTCGCTATCAGCCAGAACGCGCAGATTGTCCTTTTTGAGTTCCTCTACGTCGGCCAGCGCCTGGGCATATTTTTCTTCCAGGGTCAGCTCCTTTGCTTCTTCAGCCTGCATTTCGGCCTGCACTTCTTCCGGGTTCTGGCCCTCTTTTTCCTTATTGGACATGAAAAACTCCTGCTCCTTGAAATATTTGAGAAACCGCTTCACTTTATGAACCTTAGAAGCGGGATTTGAGGCACTGACTAAGTATTTGGGCGGCAAAGTCAACCATGGGCACGATGCGCGCATAGTTCATGCGCACCGGCCCAAGCACGGCCAAGGTGCCGTGATTGGTGGAAAAAGCGCTATAGGGAGAAGCCACCAGCGAACATCCCGCAAGTCCGGGC
Organism: Desulfomicrobium sp.; assembly: GCA_041690155.1. GTDB lineage: Bacteria > Desulfobacterota > Desulfovibrionia > Desulfovibrionales > Desulfomicrobiaceae > Desulfomicrobium. The sequence continues at coordinate 28,167 of JAWLHW010000002.1, forward strand.
ATGTCCTGGGTCAGGCTGACGGAGACAGACTGGCTGGCCGAGGTCTTGTCCAGGAGTTCGAGCAGCCGGGAACGCTCTTCGATAAGTCGCAAAAGCTCCTGGATGGTCTCAAGCTCCGTGAATTCGGGCTGGCCCGTAAGGTGGCTCGCACCACCGACAAAAACTTCCGGCTGCTCTTCCCCGGCCAGGGCCTGCGCGACCAGTTCCCAGGCCCTGCGATATGCATCCAGGGTCCTGCGCGCGTTATGCAGCTGGCGCTCGATCTCGCCGCGCACCTCATGGGTGGTGCGGCCCTCGAACAGGCTGTTCAGATAATTGCCGTAGCGCACGAGGTCATCGGCGCTTAAACACTCGTCCATCTGCACCAGACGATTGCTGATCAGCCCGCCCTGCATGACCAGCACCGCCATGATCATGCCGGGCCTAAGCAGGACGAAATCTATCTGTCGCCAGCGGGCCAGATCCTGACGCGGGGCCATGATCACACAAACCTGACGGGTCAGGGACGAAAGGGTTCTGACTGCGCGCCGCAGAACCTGAGGCAAATCCCCTTCGCTCGGCAGAATGTGTTCGTGCAGGCGGGATTGTTCCCTGCGCGACAGCGGGCCGAGTTTCAGCACCTCATCGAGATAATAGCGAAAAGCCTGGACCGTCGGGACCCGGCCTGCGGATGTGTGCGGCTGCTGCAGATAGTCCTTTTCCGTCAGCGCAGCCATGGCCGACCTCACAGACGCGGGGCTGAGCCCGAGACCCGAGGCCAACGTCTGGGAAGGCACGGGCAGGGCGGTCTCGACATAGGTCTCGACCACTGCGGTGAGAACGGCAGTTTCGCGCTTGCTCAAGATCATGACAGGCAGTCTTCCCGCGAGAAAAGAAATTCGCGCAGGGCCTGGAGCCACGGACGCGGCGCAATACCCGTGGCGGCCGTGAACGCGCTCAGATCCAGAACCGAATACGCCGGACGGCACGCCTTCTGGGGATATTCGGACGAGGGGATGGGCTTGATCCGGCAGGCCAGATCCGCGCCCCGGACGGCCTCTGTCGCCAGCTCGCACCAGCTTGCCTGCCCCGCGTTGGCCAGATGAAAGATACCCGTCGCCCCCCTGTCCAGGAGTGCCAGCGAACCGGCGGCCAGATCCGGGGTGTAGGAAGGGCTGCCAATCTGGTCATGGACCACACTGAGCTCCGGCCGTGTCGCGGCCAGTTCCAGAATGCGGGTCACGAAATTTGTCTTGCACGGGCCAAAAAGCCACGAGGTTCGGATGATGAGCAGGTTCGGCAGGTTAAGAGCCAGAAGCTCCCGCTCGCCCTGCAGCTTGGTCTGGCCGTAGACCGAACCTGGCGCGGTCTGATCCCCGGGGCCATAGGGGGTTGTCTTTCTGCCGTTGAAAACGAAATCCGTGCTGTAATGGACCAGGGGAACCCCTGCGTTCTGCACGGCCTTGCCCAGAATCAGCGGCAGCTGCCGGTTCAGCCGGGAGGCTTCGACCGGTTCGTCCTCGGCCTGATCGACCTTGGTGTAGGCCACGGTGTTGAAAAGCACCTCCGCCCTGGTTCGGGCGAGATAGTCCTCTACAGCCGGGCGCTCGAACAGGTTCAGCTCGTCTCGTCCCGGAGCATTTACGGCCCACCCCTGCCTGGCCAGGGCCAAGCTCAGGGCCTGTCCCAGCAAACCGGTCTTGCCGCCCAGCACAACGGCGCTTCTCATGCCTGCCTCGTCCGGTACCAAGTATCCATGAACTGGCGATAGGCGCCGCTCTGCACTTCGTCAAGCCACGTCTGGCTGGCCTTGTACCAGGCCAGGGTGCGGGCCATGCCATCCTCGAAAGAATGCTGCGGGGTCCAGCCCAGGTCCGCCGTGGAACGCGCAAAGGCCATGGCATAACGGCGGTCATGACCGGGACGGTCGGTGACATGGGTGATGAGGTCTTCGCTTTTGCCCATCAGCCGCAGTATGAGGCGCACCACCTCCAGATTCGTCCGCTCGGCGTCCCCGCCAAAATTGTAGACCGCGCCGGGCTGACCCTTGAAAAGCGTGGCCTCCACGCCCCGGCAGTGGTCCATGACGTAAATCCAGTCCCGCACGTTCTGCCCGTCGCCGTAAACAGGAATGGGCTCGCCGCGGGAAGCCTTCAAATAGACGAGGGGGATGAGTTTTTCCGGGAACTGGTAGGGACCGTAGTTGTTGGAGCAGCGGGTGACCATGACGGGCATTCCGTAGGTGTGGAAATAGGCCCGGGCCAGCAGATCGGAGGAGGCCTTGGACGCCGAGTACGGAGAATTGGGCGCCAGGGGGGTGTCTTCGGTGAACTGACCCGTGGGCCCCAGGGTGCCGTAGACTTCGTCGGTGGAGACGTGCACGAAACGCGGGATTTCAGCCCGACTTGCAGCCTCCAGCAGATTCTGCGTGCCCAGCACGTTGGTCGTGACAAAGGGGAATGGGTCGCTTATGGAGCGGTCCACATGCGACTCGGCCGCAAAATTGAGTACCGCATCAAAAGTAAAACGCTTCATAAGCTCCGGCACGAGCTCCTGGTCGCAGATGTCGCCGTGCACGAAATGATAGCGGCGACCCATGTGCAGCGCCTCCTCTTCGGCCAGATTTCGGCGATTGCCCGCATAGGTCAGCTTGTCGAGGTTGACAATGACCACATCCTCGTGGGTGGCAAGCATGTGCTGGATGAAATTGGAGCCGATGAAGCCGCAGCCTCCGGTGACAAGCAAATGCATGAGTTCTCCTGACTTCGCGGTCCTTGACGGAAGCGGGTTTGAAAGCCAAATGAATGACGTGCTGGCAGGGCTTCTCCGCACCGGCCGTGACAGCCCTAAAAAATACGCAAAGAGAATCAAAGATGCAAATCGCCCTTTACGAGCCTGAAATTCCGCCCAACACCGGGACCATCGCCCGGCTCTGCGCCGCCTCCACCACCCGCCTGAATCTGATCGAGCCCCTGGGTTTCAGCCTGGACGACAAATACCTCAAACGGGCCGGGCTCGACTACTGGCCCCACGTGGACAAGCGGATCTGGCCGTCCTGGCCCGCCTTTCTTGAGGGCCGCGATCCTGGGCGACTGGTTTTCACCAGCGCGCGCCAGGGTACAGCCTATCACCGGTTTTCCTTCAGGGCCGACGACATCATCGTGCTCGGCCCGGAGACCCGGGGCCTGCCCCCGGAAATAATCCATGACGCGCAGGATCTGGTCCGCATCCCCATCTGGGGAGAAGTCAGAAGCGTCAACCTGGCCAATGCCGCGGCCGTGCTGCTTTACGAGGCCTATCGTCAGACCGGGGAACTGGACCTGCGCGAGGACCGGCCCGCTGCCCCCTAACCTACGGAGACGCGCATGTCCGACTCGCTCTACAGTCTGCCGCTGAACCTGTCACTGCTTGTCTTTCTGCTGGGCTGCGTAGCCCTGGACCTGCTCTTTGGCGATCCCCGCGACTGGCCGCACCCCGTGCGGCTCATCGGCAAGATGCTTGAACGCCTTGAAGACTGGGCAAAATCCTTTTTCCTGGGACCGCGCGCAGGCGGGGCCCTCGGCGTCGCCGCCGTGGCCACGGGAAGCGCGGCCGTGGTCCTTCTGCTGACCGGCCTGCCCCTGGTGGGAGAGATCCTGGCCCTGTATCTTGGCTATGCGGGCCTGGCCCTGGGCTGTCTGCTGCGGGAAACAAACACCGTACTGGCCCTGCTCGAAGGCGGGCGGCTGGCGGCGGCCCGCGCGCATCTGGCCGGACTGGTCAGCAGGGACACGGAAGACATGACCGAAGACGAAGTCTGCCGCGCCCTGGGCGAAACCCTGGCCGAAAACTTCAATGACGGCTTCGTGGCTCCCCTCTTCTGGCTCTGTCTCCTGGGCCCCGCTGCGCTGTGGGCGTACAAGGCCGTGAGCACCGTGGACTCCATGTGGGGTTACCGCACGGAGCGTTTCGAAGAACTCGGCAAGGCCGGGGCGCGGGCCGACGACATCCTGGCCTGGCTGCCTGCACGGCTGGCCGCGATCTCCATCTGGGCCACGGGCTGGCTGCTGCTGCGCCCCGCCGCCTGGGAACGCATCTCGCGCGATGCCCGGAGCATGGCCAGCCCCAACGCGGGCTGGCCCATGAGCGCCGCTGCCCACGTGGCAGGGGTAAGCATGGGTGGCCCGACCCGCTATTTCGGGGAGATCAAGGACAAGCCGTTCCTCGGGCCGCTCGGTGTAGCCTGGTCCCCCCAGCGCATTCGCGGCATGCTGCGCACGCTGCTGCTGGCCGCCCTGCTGTGTACCGTGGTCCTGACCATCGCGGGAAGCTGTTTAAGCTGGTGGAGCCTCGGCTGAGGAAATCAAAACTCAGACACCAGTCACTGGATTTGAAATCTCAAATTTCAGATTTCAAATCTCAGGGCTCCTCGCCTCCCATCTCCCCCATGTGCCGCTGGGCAGGTCCAGAACGTCCTGCCTGCCATGCAGAAGCATTTCCCCGCACGCCAGAGTTCCCTTTCCGAAAGTCTGCTCCAGCAGGTTCCTGAGCACGATGGGCGAAAAACCCGGCGTGTGCGAGGTCAGGATAACGAAAAGCGGGGTCTCGCTTAAAACCTGGCGAACCAGGTCCAGGGTTTCCTGCACGTTCTTTTCGACCTTGTAGAGTTCTCCGCGCTTGCCCCGCCCGAAAGACGGCGGGTCGAGCAGCACGCAGTCGTATTTTCGCCCGCGGCGCACCTCCCGCTTCAAGAACGCGCTCACGTCGTCAACGATAAAGCGGGTTCCCGAATCCTCAAGCCCGTTCAGTGCAGCGTTGCCGCGTGCCCATTCGACCATGCCCTTTGATGCATCAAGATGGCAGCACTGCGCTCCGGCCAGGGCCGCCGCCAGGGTCGCGCCCCCGGAATAGGCGAAGAGGTTCAAAAAACTCGGAGCCTCTTTGCGCTCAGCCGCGCCCTGCTGCACGGCGGCGGCGATCCATTCCCACAGATCGAGCGTCTCCGGAAAGATGCCCAGGTGCCCGAAATCCGTGGTCGAAAGACGCATGCGCACTCCGCGCACGGTCACGATCCATTCCTCGGGCAGACGCTCCCGGCCATGCCAGTTGAGCCCGTCCTTGCGGTCGAAGGTGGCACTGGCAGATTCCCAGAGCTCGGGCTGCGAGGGTTCCCATACGGCCTGGGCGCAGGGACGGGCCAGAATGACGGAACCGAATCGTTCCAGTTTTTGTCCGTTGCCGCTGTCGAGAAGTTCGTAATCGTCCTGTATCTGCATGGATGCTCCATAAGCGAAAAAACCCTTCCGGGCGGGTGCCTGAAAGGGTTTGTGCGGTCGGTGGTGGGCGATACAGGATTTGAACCTGTGACTTCCACCGTGTGAAGGTGGCACTCTCACCGCTGAGTTAATCGCCCGAGGAGTTGCGTTTAGCCCCGCCCCCCGTGTCATGTCAAGATATTACCGCTGGCTGATCCGGCCGGGATCACAGATTTTTCTGCAGCTCCAGAAAGGCGTGCCTTCCAGGGCCGAAAAAGCGGTCGCCGCTCATCCCGGTGACGTGCATGAAACCGAGCCTGATCCAGAACCGCAGGCCGTTCCAGTTCTTGAGCCCCACTCCCACCCGCACGCGAGTCATGGGCCCAGCGCGCAACATGGTTTCCAGGCTCAGATAGGCCTCCCGGCCCAGGCCGATGCCCTGAAATTCGACACTCAGGAAAAGTTCCCCGACATAGGCGACGTCGCCCTTGGGGTAGCCGGTGTAAAGACTCATGAGCCCGATGACATCGCTGGCCATGGGTTCGCGCAGAATGAGGTTATGCAGGGAGGACGGGCACCCTCGCGGCGGCAGGTTCTGATGCTCGACAAAGCGGCGGGCCAGGACCGGCGGATCGTTTTCGCGGTCCAGGAGCAGCAGCAGATCACTGTTCCCGGCATAAACAGACTCGATTTCCGGGAGCTCGGCCCCGGTCACGGGCTGGGCAAGAATGCGTGCGCTGCGGAATGAATACGGCATAAAAAAGGCGGCTCGTGGCCGCCCTAATCTGCAAGTTCTTTGCTGCGTTTGGCGGCGGCCAGAACCGCCTGGCCAAGCGCAAATTTGAAGCGGTGCTCGTCCAGGGCGTTAAGTCCCGCGATGGTCGTCCCGCCGGGCGAAGTGACCATTTCCTTTAAAAGTGTCGGATGGGCGCCCTCGGCCTCGGCCATGAGCGCCGACCCCGAGACCAGTCCCGCGACCATGCTGGTGGCTTGGGCCCGGGTCAGCCCGAGGGTTACGCCGGCGTCGATGAGCCCTTCCATGAAGGCATATACGTAGGCGGGCCCGGAACCGATAAGGCCCGTATAGGCGTCAAAGAGCTTCTCCGGCAGCACATGGGCCTGACCGATGGAGGAAAAAACGTCCAGCAGGGTCTGTCTGCGGCTCTCATCCAGGAGTTCGTGGTCAAAGCACAGCGCATACACCCCCTTGCCGACCATGGCCGGAGTGTTGGGCATGACGCGGACCACGGGGCATTTCTCCCCGGACCATTCAACCAACTGGCCCAAGGTGACGCCGGCAGCGATGGAGACAAGACAGGTTTCGGGTCCAAGGGCTGAGGCCAAGCCCGTCAGCACCGGGCGCATGACCTGCGGCTTGACGGCCAGCAGAACATAGTCCGAATGCGTGACCAGCTCCTGGACAGTCGGATGAATGGTCATGATGTCCGCATTCTTGCGACACATGCCCTCATTGGGATCAAATCCGTGCAGGGCGTACGCGCCGCCCGAGGCCAACCCGCGCGCGATGGCTCCGCCCATGTTCCCAAGCCCGATGAACCCGAATCTTTTCATTATCCCACCAACTCCAGTGCGTTGAAGAAGTATGCGATTTCGATCGCCGCGGTATCCTGACCATCAGAACCGTGGCAGGAGTTCTTTTCGATGTCCAGCGCGTATTTCTTGCGGATGGTGCCTTCGGCGGCGTTGTCCTTGTTGGTCGCGCCCATCAGGTCGCGGTATTTCTGCACCGCGTTTTCGCCTTCCAGGCACATGACCACGCAGGGGCCGGAGCACATGTACTCGACAAGGCTGCCGAAAAAGGGCCGCTCGCTGTGCACGGCGTAGAAGCCTTCGGCCTGGGACTTGGTCAACTGGATCATTTTCATGCCCACGATACGCAATCCCGCGCTCTGGATCATGGCCATGATTTCACCCTGCAGGTTGCGGGCGACGGCGTCGGGCTTGATGATTGAAAATGTACGTTCCATAAATACTCCTGTAAAAGATTTTGGGGCCTCGTATCCTCTGCATGTGGAAAACTCAAGACTCCCCCAGAAAAAGCCGGTTTGTTTGATTATTCAATTCGTATTTTAATTTCGTAACTGAAAATGTATTGTTCTCTTGCGCCGTTGTCGTGTATGGCTTTCGCGAACTCTAGACATGACAGGAGGAAAATCATGAGCAAAAAACGCCTCTATGAAATTATTTACGAAGTCAGCCGGACTGTTAACTCAAGCCTTGACCCGATCGAGGTTTTAAGTCGGATCGCGGAGCAGGTAACCCGGGCCATGGGCGTCAAGGGATGCTTCATCCGGCTCCTTGACCGCAGCGGCAAGGTCCTGAAACCGGCGGCCTATTTTGGCCTCAGCGAACGCTATGCCCAAAAAGGCGTGGTCGAGGTGGCCAAGAGCGGCCTGGACCGCGAAGCGTTTACCGGCAAGGTGGTCCAGATTGCCGATGCGGGCTCCGACCCGCGCTTTCAGTACGGCGGCGAAGCAACCAAGGAAGGGCTGGTGTCCGTACTGGTGGCCCCGCTGTTCGTGGAAGGCAGCCGCCCCATCGGGGTGCTCAGGGTCTATACCGGAGAGCGCCGCGAGTTTGATGAAGAAGAGATCGGCTTTCTGCAGGCCATCGCCAACATTTCGGCCATCGCCATCGAGAACGCGCGCATGCACCAGACCTTGAAGCGCCAGATGGAACTTATAAACGCCTACGACTACCAGGTTTTTGAAGACTAGGGAGCATCTTATGGAAAAAACACGAATTGGAATAAACGGCTTTGGACGTATTGGCCGACAGGTGCTCAAGACCATCTGGCAACGTCACCGCGACACTCTGGAAGTTGTGGCCATCAACGATCTCTTTGACACCCAGACCAACGCCCACCTGCTCCGGCACGATACCTCCTACGGACATTTCGCGCCCACGGTTGAGGCCGATGCCGACACCATCCGGGTCGGCGGCGAATGGGAAGTGAAGAGCTTCTCCCAGCGCGACCCCAAACTCATCCCCTGGAAGTCCTGCGGGGTGGACATCGTCATCGAATCAACGGGCATCTTCCGCACCGGGCCCACTGCAGGGCAGCACCTGGAAAGCGGGGCCAAGAAGGTCATCATCACCGCGCCGTCAAAAGACGAAGACCTGACCGTGGTCATCGGCGTGAACGAAGACAAGTACGACCCGGCCATCCATCACATCGTTTCCAACGCCTCCTGCACGACCAACTGCCTGGCTCCGGCGGTCAAGGTCATGCACGCCAAGTTCGGCGTGGCCAAGGGAGTGCTGACCACGGTCCACGCCTACACCAACGACCAGCGCATCCTCGATCTTCCGCACAAGGATCTGCGCCGGGCCAGGGCCGCCGCCTGCAACATGATCCCGACCTCCACGGGCGCAGCCAAGGCCGTGGCCAAGGTCATTCCCGAGATGGCCGGACGCTTTGACGGCTATTCGGTGCGCGTGCCCGTGCCTGCGGTTTCCCTGGTGGACTTCGTGGCCGTGCTCGAACGCGACACGACGGCCGAGGAGCTTAAAGCCGCGTTCAAGGAAGCCGCCGCTGGCGAACTCAAGGGCATACTGGGTTACGGCGAAGAGGCCCTGGTCTCCTCGGACTTCATAGCAGACCCGCATTCGGGTGTGGTGGATGCGGATTTCACCACGGTCCAGGCCGGAAACCTGGCCAAGGTGCTGATCTGGTACGACAACGAATGGGGCTATTCCTGCCGCGTGGCCGACCTGGCCCATCTCATGGCGCAAAAGGGTCTTTGATCCGCTTGCGGCCTCTTTTTAACCGATTGAAGCCTCTGCCGACATGTGCGGCAGGGGCTTTTTCATGCGCGCTCTTCCTGCCCGTCACTGGTTCCTGAATACGCCGACAGACTCGCCGCCTGTGGCCCCCACAGGCCCTGCAATCTAAAAAAAATACCTCCAGAGCCCTTTACAAGCAATTTTTAGGCGTTAATTTGTGCCCGATTTTTACATAATTATTTCATTTATCGCAGAGGAGACAAAAATGGGTAAAATTATCGGAATAGATTTGGGTACGACCAATAGCTGCGTCTATGTCATGGAAGGCAAGGAAGCCAAATGTATCGCCAATCCCGAAGGCGGCCGTACAACGCCGTCCATCGTTGCGTTCACTGATCAGGACCGTCTGGTAGGCGAGATCGCCAAGCGGCAGGCAGTCACGAACTCCGACAAGACCATTTTCGCGGTCAAGCGCCTCATGGGCCGCCAGATCGACGATCCCAAACTCAAAGACTGGATCGCCAAGAGCCCTTACAAGATCGTGGCCGGAGCCAACAATGACGCCTACGTTCAGATCGGCGACAAAAAGTACAGCCCGGCCGAGATTTCCGCGCTCATCCTGCAGCGCCTGAAAAAAGACGCCGAGACGTACCTGGGAGAAACCGTGACCGAAGCGGTCATCACCGTCCCGGCCTACTTCAACGACTCCCAGCGCCAGGCCACCAAGGACGCAGGCCGCATCGCAGGGCTTGATGTAAAACGCATCATCAACGAACCCACTGCCGCTTCCCTGGCCTACGGTTCCGACAAGAAGGCCAACGAAAAAATCGCCGTGTTCGACCTCGGCGGCGGCACCTTCGACATCTCCATCCTCGAAGTGGGAGACAACGTCGTTGAAGTGCGCGCCACCAACGGCGACACGTTCCTGGGCGGCGAAGATTTTGACCACGAGATCATCACCTACCTGGTGGCAGAGTTCAAAAAGGAAAACGGCATCGACCTTTCCAAGGACAAGATGGCCCTGCAGCGCCTGAAGGAAGCCGCCGAAAAGGCCAAGAAGGACCTGTCCTCCTCCACGGAGACGGACATCAACCTGCCCTTCATCACGGCTGACCAGAATGGTCCCAAGCACATGACCATGAAGCTGTCCCGCGCCAAGCTGGAATCCCTGTGCGAGGCGCTGGTGAACCGCACCATCGAGCCCTGTCGCAAGGCCCTGGCCGACGCGGGCCTCAAGACCAGCGACATCAACGAAGTCATCCTGGTCGGCGGCATGACCCGTATGCCTCTGGTGCAAAAGAAGGTCGGCGAATTCTTCGGCAAGGAACCCAACCGCAGTGTGAACCCCGATGAAGTCGTGGCCATGGGCGCGGCCATCCAGGGCGGCATCCTGGCCGGCGACGTGAAGGACGTGCTGCTCCTCGACGTGACCCCGCTGTCGCTGGGCATCGAAACCCTGGGCGGCGTGTTCACCAAGCTCATTGATCGCAACACGACCATCCCGACCCGCAAGAGCAACACCTTCACCACGGCCGCCGACAACCAGCCGTCCGTGTCCATTCACGTGCTGCAGGGCGAGCGCCCCATGTGTTCCGACAACATGACGCTTGGCCGCTTCGAATTGACCGGCATCCCGGCCGCGCCCCGCGGTGTGCCGCAGGTCGAGGTCACCTTTGACATCGACGCCAACGGCATCGTCAACGTTTCGGCCAAGGATCTGGGCACGGGCAAGGAGCAGTCCATCCGCATCACGGCATCGAGCGGCCTGAGCGACACGGACATCGAGCGTCTGGTCAAGGAAGCAGAAGCCAACGCCGAAGAAGACAAGAAGAAGCAGAAGCTCATCGAGGTCCGCAACAGCGCCGACACTCTCATCTATACCACGGAGAAATCCATCCGTGATCTGGGTGAAAACATCGATGCAGCCATGAAGGCCGATATCGAAGGCAAGGCTGAAGCCCTCAAGAGCGTCCTGCAGAGCGATGACACCGAAGCCATCCAGAAGTCCATGGACGAGCTGGCCCAGGCCTCGCACAAGCTGGCTGAAAAGCTCTACGCCCAAAAGACCGACGCCGGCGCCCATGCCGACGCCCAGGACGGACAGCAGGACGCCGGACAGGGCGGCGCCAAGACTGACGACGAAGACGTTGTTGACGCCGACTACACCGAAGTGAAAAAGTAAGTATCGACCACAACAAGCATTGGCTTGACACGGCAATTTGCCGGTCCCTATACTCCATGCCTGGCCCTTGACGGGGCCAGGCTTTTTTTTATTCAACCGGGACACTCCCGTCAGACCTTTGTCAGGCTCCATATCATATGAAAATCAAGCATCTGTTTTCCTGCATCCTGGTCCTGGTCCTGGCCCTTGGGCTCTCCTCCTGCAGCAAGAAAGTCGTGTATTCCACATCAAGCGCGCAAGCCCCCTCCAGCCTGCCTGGGCACAAGGCCGCAGACCCGCAAAAGGCCCTGGAAAGGTACACGAAATATCTTGAGTCTACGCGTGCAGGGGATCCCGGCCGCACCGAGGCGTGGCGCGAAGCCATCGGCAGCGCCGTTCAGCTGGGCGAATACGATCTGGCGGAAAAAAAACTGCAATCCTGGCAGGACGAGAACAAAACCGCCACTTCCACCTGGGACTGGAATCAGGCCAACGCCCAGTTGCTCCTGGCCCGCAAGGGCAAGGACGCCTACGCGAGCTATCTCATTGATCTCGTCGGACGCGCGGACCTGGACAAGACCACGCGCATGGCGGCCGGAATGGAACTGGCCGACCATTTCTGGGCCATCCCGGAATACGGTCTGGCCTTCGAAACCATGGGCCTTGTCTATAGGTCCGTACCGGACGACGGCACACGGGGGGCCTTGGAAGTTGATGCCCTGAACCGGGCGGAATCCCTGCCTGCCGGAGAGTTGAGCAGGATTCTGGCCAGCACCCTGGGCGCGGACCCCAACACTTATCCCTGGTCCATGGTGGTCTGGGCGCGGAGCATGAAGCTTTTGGCCGAGGACAAGGCCAATTGGGCCGCCGTGTGGCCCAGCCTTTCTTCCATCGTGCGCACCGGCAACCTGGCCAACAAGGATTTCTTCGCCGGCAACCTGCGCGCCCTGGAGCAGGACCTGGGCGTGGTCAAGCAGAATCTGGTCCTGCTGCTTCCCCTGTCCGGGCCTTACTCAGAAGTGGGCTGGAAGATCGCCAAGGGTGCAGACGTGGCCTGGCGGGAGGGGCGGGCCCAGACCGAGGCGCCGGCCATAAAGCTCATCAACACCGAATCCCCGACTTTTCTGGATGAACTACGCGCAGTCAGCGGCGTGCCCATCATCGGCGGCCCCCTGCGCAAGGAAATCTGGGGCCAGATCCGAATGGCCGGCCTGCACCGCACATCCAGATTCCTGACCTTCATGCCCAGCGTCGAGGATGAAGGCGCGGAGGCGTGGCGTTTCTTCAGCACCCCTGCGGACCAGGTCCGGGCCGTCATCCGGGGCTGTGAACGCCTGGGTGTGACGTCGTACGCAATCCTGCATCCCCAGGACCGGTTCGGCACGGCCATGACCGACATCTTTCAGGAACAGGCCAGAATTCTGGGGGCCCGCATCTCCACGGTCAGGGGCTACGACATCCAGAACCCGCCAACCTGGGGCAAGGCCGTGGCAGCCATCCTCGGAGCCAGCGGAGCCAAGGACACTCTGAACCCCGATCCTCCCTTCCAGGCGGTTTTCCTGCCCGACTCTCTCTTCAGGGTGCAGCAGCTGGCACCGCTTTTCCATTATTATGAAGAAACGCGGCTCATTTTTATCGGACCGCAACTCTGGGGACAGAGCCTGTCCGAGGCCAACCTGGAAACGCAATACTTCGACCTGACTCTCTTTCCCGGAGCCTGGGGGGCCGACATCTCCACCCAGAGCGCCCAGAGCTTGAAAAACAGCATGCTGGAAGGCGACGGGGAAGAAGCGGACATGTGGGCGGCGCTGGGCTACGACTTTGTGCGCTTCACCGCCCTGCTCGGAGGCGGCCAAAGCTCCGTCTCAGCCTTCAACCAGGCCCTTTCCGAGGCGGCCAGCCGCATGCCCTGGTCCCTGGCGCCCATGCACTGGGACGCGGGTCAGGCCACCCAGGACCTGTTCCTGTTCCAGCCGGCACGCTCGGGCATGATCAAGGCGGACCTGGAAAAAATCCGTCAGGCCCGGGAACAGAGGCAGATACGCCGGGAAGAACGCCGAATCCAACTTCAAAACAAGAAGCAGCAAGGATGAGCATGAAAATAAGCCCTGAAAAAGCCCTGGCCATTGCCACCCTGTCCAGGCTCGAAGTCAGTCCGGAGCAGGCCGCCAGCCTGGGCGCGCAGATGGATGACATTCTTGGCTACATGGACAAACTCAACGAGCTGGACACCAGCAGCGTCGAGCCCATGTACACCACCGTCGAACAACCCGGATTCCTGCGCGAGGACGACGTCGCCAAGGAATTCAAGCGTGCGCAGATCCTGCTCAACGCACCGGAAAGCGACGGCGAATACTTCATCGTGCCGCGCATCGTCTGATCCCGGGCGCATATCAGAACCGCTCCAAAAGGAAATTTTTCATGTCACAGCTTTTCCATCATTCCCTGACCCGGATTCGCGACCTCCTGCGTGCAGGAGAAATCACCGCCCAGGAAGCCACGGCTTCCTGCCTGGAACGCATCGCAGCCACCGAACCCAGGCTGGATGCCCTCCTGCATGTGGCGGGAGAAGAGGCTCTGGACCAGGCCAAAACAATGGACGCACAGGGTCCGGACGCCCAAAAATCCCTGTGGGGCGTCCCCGTCATCATCAAAGACGTTCTGGCCACGGTCGGCATGCCCACCACCTGCGGCTCCAGAATCCTCGAGAATTTCGTCCCGGTCTATGACGCCGACTGCGTGACCCGGCTCAAGGAAGCCGGGGCCATCATCCTGGCCAAGTCCAACATGGACGAATTCGCCATGGGTTCGTCTACTGAAAATTCCGCCTTCAAGATCACCAAAAACCCCTGGAACACGGCGCGGGTGCCAGGCGGTTCCAGCGGAGGCTCGGCAGCCAGCGTAGCGGCGGGCCAGTGCTTCGCCTCCATCGGCACGGACACGGGCGGCTCCATCCGCCAGCCCGCCAGCTTCTGCGGCATCGTGGGCCTCAAACCCAGCTACGGCCGTGTTTCCCGCCGCGGCCTCATCGCCTACGGCTCCTCCCTGGACCAGGCCGGTCCCATGACCCGCACCGTGGCCGATGCAGCGGAAATCCTGCAAGTCATCGCCGGTCACGACCCCAAGGACTCCACCAGCGTCAACGCGCCCGTACCTGATTATCTGGAAGCCCTGAAACGGGGCGAATCCCTGAAGGGCCTGCGCCTTGGACTCCCCGAGCAGTATTGGGGCGAAGGGCTTTCGGCCGAGGTTGATGCAGCCTGCCGAGAGGCCGTCGATCTGGCCAAGTCCCTGGGCGCCCAAATCGTGCCCGTGTCCCTGCCGCATACGGAATACGCCATCGCCACCTACTACATCCTGGCCATGGCCGAAGCCAGCTCCAACCTGGCCCGCTTCGACGGGGTGCGCTACGGCCGCCGCAGCAGCCAGACCCAGGACCTTGCGACCATGTACACCCGCTCCCGTTCCGAAGGCTTCGGGGAAGAGGCCATGCGCCGCATCATGCTCGGCACCTACGTGCTCTCGGCCGGATACTACGACGCCTACTACAGAAAGGCGGCCCAGGTCCGGCGCCTGATCCGCCAGGACTTCCTGAACGCCCTGGACAAATGCGACCTGATCTGCGGCCCGGCCTGTCCGACCACGGCCTTTGCCATCGGTGAAAACACGGCCGACCCGCTGCAGATGTACCTGACGGACATCTTCACCATCTCCCTGAACCTCAGCGGATTGCCTGGCCTGTCCCTGCCCGTCGGGCTCGGCAAAGACACCGGCATGCCGGTTGGCCTGCAGCTCTTTGCCGGAAACATGGACGAAGCGGGCCTTTTGTCCGCGGCCCAGATCCTGGAAGCGCATCTGCCAAAACTTCCCGAACCGCCACTTGCTTAACCCAGGCCGGATCTTCCGGCCTTTTTTACATGCATAAAACTGCGATCGCATTGAGCGGAGGGGCCGATTCCCTCATGAGCCTGCTTCTGCTCCGGGAAACCGGAGCC
The DNA here is from genome assembly GCA_041690155.1 of Desulfomicrobium sp. Taxonomy (GTDB): domain Bacteria; phylum Desulfobacterota; class Desulfovibrionia; order Desulfovibrionales; family Desulfomicrobiaceae; genus Desulfomicrobium. The sequence goes on from JAWLHW010000002.1 coordinate 43,283, forward strand.
GAGGTCATGGCCGTGCACGCCCGTTTTCTGGGCGCGGATGACCACGCCCTGCATGAACGCCTGCGCAACCTGTGCGCGAAACTTTTTGTGCCCTTCCATCTGGTGGACCTGCGTCGCGAATTCGAGGAGTTGGTCATCACCCCCTTTGTGCGCGCCTATCAGTCCGGGCTGACCCCGAACCCATGCGCAACCTGCAATCCAGCCATAAAATTCGGCCTGCTGCTGGACAGAGTACGGGCGCTCGGGGCGGACCGACTGGCCACGGGGCACTATGCCCGCCTGGCTCAGACTCCGCACGGCACGGCCCTGTACAGAGGGCTGGATGCGGGCAAGGATCAGAGTTATTTTCTGTCCAGAGTTCCCCGGGAACGGTTTGGGCATGTCCTCTTCCCCCTGGCCGACTGGACCAAGAACGCCGTACAGCAGATCTTGGCCGAGCGCGGACTTACCCCTCCCGCCGGGCGGGAAAGTCAGGAGGTTTGTTTCATCTCCTCCGATTACAGGGACTTTCTGCGGGAACGAAAGGCCCGTCTGGGCGGCCCCGGCCCCATCACGCTGGCCGACGGCACGGTCCTGGGCCGTCACGCGGGACTGTGGAACCATACCCTGGGGCAACGCAAGGGCCTGGGCATCGCCTACAGCCAGCCCCTTTACGTCACGGGCAAGGATTTCGCGCAGAACCGGCTCCTCGTCGGCCCCAAATCCGAGACCTTGTCGCCCGGTTGCCGCACGGGCATCCCCAACCTGCTCTGGCCGTTCGAACTCTGGCCCGATGAGGTGCTCGCGCAGACGATCTACCGCCAGCGCCCGGAACCTGCGCACGTGACCGTGGACCAGACCGGCATGACCATCGCCTTTCCCGAGCCACGGGCCATGCCCACCCCCGGACAGGTGGCCGCCGTGTATTCCGCCGAAGGACAGGTCCTGGCTGGCGCGGTCATCGAGGAGGCCATTCATGCGGCGTGAACCCGGGCAGCTCTTTTTCCTGACCACCCAGGGGTGCAAGGTCAACCAGTACGAATCCCAGGCCATCCGCGAAGCCCTTGTCGCGGACGGGCTCATGGAAACCCACGACCCGTCCCTGGCCGACATCGTGCTCATCAACAGCTGCGCCGTAACCGAACGCGCCGTGCTCGACCTGGCGAAACTGGTCCGGGGCTTTGCGGCGACGGACCCCAAGCCGTGGATAGTCGTGGCCGGCTGCGCCGTGGAGGCGGACCGGGAACGCATCCTGAACCTTTGTCTTGTGGACGAGGTCATCGCGCAAAAAGACAAAGCCGCGCTGGTCAGGATGGGCGAATCCCCGGCCCCATTCCCCGCACTGTCCATCTCCGGCTACAATCGGGCCAGAGGGGTGATCAAGGTCCAGGACGGTTGTTCCCACGGCTGCACCTACTGCATCATTCCCGCAACCCGCGGCCGCTCCGTCAGCCGCCCTGCCGCAGAGATCATAGACGAAGCCGGGCGCCTGTTTGAGGCTGGCATCCGCGAAATTTCCCTATGCGGCATCAATCTGCGCCATTACGGACGGGACCTGCCGGAAGCCATGGATTTCTGGGATCTTTTGGCCGAGGTGGACCAGGCCCTGTCCCCCTGCTGGGCGGGGCGGGCCAGGCTGCGGCTGGGCTCCCTGGAGCCGGGCGACCTGAACGCCAAGGCGCTCTCCACCCTGGCGCAAAGCCGCCTCATGACTCCGCATCTTCACATCTCCCTGCAAAGCGGCAGCCCGGAAGTGCTGCGGCGCATGGGCCGGGGGCATTACGGGCCGGAGCAGATATTTGCCTTTCTGCAGGACCTGCGCAATATCTGGCCGATCTTCGGTCTGGGCGCGGATCTCATCGCGGGCTTTCCCGGCGAAACGCAGGCGCATGCGGATGAAACCTTGGAGGTCATAAAACGCCTGCCCCTGTCCTATGCGCACGTCTTCCCCTATTCCGAACGCCCGGGCACCCCGGCCGCGCTCTTCAAGGGCGCCGTGCCCGGTCACATCCGCCGGGAAAGGGCCAAGGCCCTGCGCCAGGAAGTGGCCCGCAAGCGCGCTGATTTTCTGCTTGAGTTGCTCAGGCTTCCAGCCATGGACGTGGTCCTGGAAGAAGGCGGCACCGGCGTGAACGAATTTTATGTCGAGTGCTCGATCAGCGATGCGCCGCCGCAGGCCCGCGAACTGCTGCGTGTCATCCCGACGGGATTGACCTCCTCGGGACTAAAAGCCAGAATTCCTGAAGAGCACCGGGAAAGGACATGAGCCTCCCGATGCTTCCCTTGCCGGGGCGCGCCTTCCTGTCCGTGCTGAGCGCCCGCCATGACGAGTTCTGGCCATCGCTTCGGCCACGCCTTGAAGAGATTCTGGGCCCCGTCGATTACGAGTCGCAGCCCATCCCCTTCAACCGGACAGGCTATTACGACTCGGAACTGGGGACGCCCATCTTTCGGCACATCCTGTCCTTTGAACGCCCCCTGCCCCTTGATGGCCTGGCCGAAATCAAACTGGCCACCAACAGGCTGGAGGATGAATGGGCGCAGGACGGCAGGAGGCTCTTCAACCTCGACCCGGGCTACGTCACCCAGGAGCGCCTGGTCCTGGCCACGGGCAAGAATTTTACGCACCGGGTATACCTGTCCCAGGGAATCTGGGCCGATCTGACCCTTATTTTTCAGGGGGGAGACTGGCGCGACCTGCCCTGGACCTTCCCGGACTACGCCGCGCCCGCGGTCAAAACGCATCTGACCCGCATCCGGGAGATGTACAGGGACTCCCTCAAGCATTTAACATCATCAGAGGATACACCATGCCCAAAAGTATGACCGGCTACGGCCGCGCCAGCGTCCAGGAGGAAGGTTGGACCCTGTCCTGGGAAATCCGCAGCCTCAACAACCGTCATCTGGATCTGAAATGGAAGATTCCGCCCACCCTCTACGCCCACCAGAAAGAGTGGGAAAATCAGGTGCGCGGGATGGCCAACCGGGGTGGGGTGGAGCTCTTTCTCGGGCTCAAGATCAACAATCCCGAATTGCAATCCTTGAGCCTGGACAGGACCATGGCGGCCTCCATGCTGCAGGAGCTTGAGAGCCTGGCCACATCGATGGGCCTCCCGCACACGCCGGACCTGAACCGCCTGCTGAACATCCCGTCCCTCTGGAAGGACTCCGGCAGCATCGACAACCCGCAGCTCATCGAAAGCCTGACCGAGACCTTGAAAAAGGCCCTGGCGGACTGGGACGAAGCGAGGGTCAGGGAGGGATTGGCCCTGGAAGAAGATCTGCGTGTGCGCTTTGCGCGCCTGGGCGAATTGGTGGAGCAGATCCGCGCCCTGGCGGCCCTGACCGCACCGGAGCGTTTCGCCCAGCTGCAGGAGCGGGTCGGCAAGCTCATGGCTGAAACCGGCGCCCAGATAGACCCGGACCGGATGCTGCAGGAGTTGGCCACCATCTCGGACCGGATCGATGTTTCCGAGGAACTGACGCGCCTTGAGATCCACCTCAAAGGCATCGACGGGTACTTCAACCAGACTGAACCCGTGGGCCGCAAACTCGATTTCATGGTTCAGGAATGCTTCCGCGAGATCAACACCTGCGGCAACAAGAGCCAGAACACGAGCATCAGCCAATTGGTGGTGACCTTCAAGGCTGAACTCGAAAAATGCAGGGAACAGATCCAGAATCTGGAGTAGGCAGTGGAAAAGAAAAAACTCCTCAACATCGGCTTCGGCAACTCCGTGGTCATAAGCAGGGTGGTGGCCATTGTCGGCCCGACCTCCTCCCCCATGCGACGTCTGCGGGAGGAGGCCAAGCAGGCCGGACGGCTCATTGACGCGACGCAGGGCCGAAAAACCAGGTCGCTCATCATCACCGATTCGAACCACTGCATCCTGTCCGCCATCCAGCCCGAAACAATCAGCCAACGCTTCACCGCCGGAGACAGTGATGAATAGCGCAAGCACGCATCCCGCTGACGCCAACGTGGGTATGATGCTCGTCATCAGCGGCCCTTCAGGCACAGGAAAAAGCACCCTCATCAAGCGTCTGACCGCAGAATTCAGCGCCTTCACCTTTTCCGTGTCCTGCACCACCCGCGCCCCCCGCCCGGGTGAGGTCGACGGCCGGGAATACCATTTCCTGACCCGCGAGGAGTTTCAGCGCCGCCGGGACGAGAAGTATTTCGCTGAATGGGCCGAAGTACACGACAACCTCTACGGCACCCCGAGGCAGACCACCAAGGACCTGCTGGCCAAGGGGCGCGACGTCATCTTCGACATCGACGTGCAGGGCGCGCGCCAGATCAAAAACAACATGGGCCAGGGCTGCTACGTGTTCGTTTTCCCCCCCTCACGCGAAGCCCTGGAGAAACGCCTGACCGGGCGGGGCACGGACAGCGAGGCAACCATCATTCGCCGTCTGGCCGCTGCCAGGCACGAAATCTCGGACAGCCAGTGGTTTGACCACTGGGTCATTAACGACGAACTGGATTCGGCCTATCAGCAACTGCGCGCCATTTATCTGGCGGAAAAAACCAGGCCCGCTTACCTCGCATCCTGGCAAGTCGCCCTGAACCGTCAATGGGGATTCTCATGAAAAATGCGCCAGCCCTGGTTGTGGCTCTGGATTTTCCTGACTCGGTCCCGGCGTTGTCCCTTGCTTCCCGTCTGCAAGGTGTCACCCCCTGGGTCAAGGTCGGCCTGGAGCTGTATCTGAGCGCCGGCCAGGATCTGATCGCCCGGCTCAAGGACATGGGATTTCTGGTTTTCCTCGACCTCAAATTCATGGATATCCCCAACACCGTGCAGGCGGCCACGGCCCAGGCCACGCGCATGGGCGCGGACATGCTGACGGTTCACGCACTCGGCGGACGCGCCATGTGCGAAGCGGCTGCTGCAGGCCGGGACCAGGCCCTTGCACCCGGGCAAACATCGCCATGCATCCTCGCAGTGACGCTCCTGACCAGCCTGGGACCAAAAGATCTGGCCTGGAATCCGCACGCCGGCGAAGACGATCTTCGCGATCTGACCGTTCATCTGGCGCAAAGCGCCCAAAACTGGAAACTCGATGGCGTGGTCTGTTCAGGCAGGGAAGTTCGTGATATACGTCAGGCATGTGGAGCATATTTTCAGCTCCTCACTCCCGGGATTCGCCTGCCCGACGCAGACTCCGGAGACCAATCCCGGATCTGCACGCCGACCCAGGCAGCGCGCGACGGAAGCAATTTTCTTGTTGTCGGCCGGCCCATCACCAGAGCGCAAGACCCTGTGCAAGCAGCGTGGAACTATCTGGAGACAATAACATAATTTCTGCGGGGGACGCCCATGTCGGAAACAGAGAATCAACGTGCGCGGATCAAGGGGGTTTTTTCCTCTGAAAAAATTGCCAAGGTCGGGGCGGGGGCAACAGTTCGCAAGACCACGCAGACCATGTACTGGTTTGCCGAAGAAGACGAACAGGGCGTAATTACGATCCAGCCCCTGAACCCGAACTACGTACCCTCCGGACCCAAACAGGAAATTCCCAAAGAAGAATTTCTGGAACACTATGCACCCGAGCCCGAGTTCTATTCGAGCAAGGTCTACCCAAACATCCGCAAACTCAACCAGACCATAGCCAAGGCAGAGCGGCACCGGGTCAACGGCGACACCTACAGCGCGGAATACGAATTTGGAAACGCCCTGCGCGTTGATGAAGAAAACATCAGGGCCAGTTTCGGCCTGGGCCTGACCTATCTTGACCGCGGAGAAACAGGCAAGGCTGACAATATCTTCCAGCGCCTGATCAACATGGAAGCGACTTTTGAGGCCGAACACAAACACCTGTTCAATGATTTCGGCATCAGTCTGCGCAAAAACGAAATGTACGAGCAGGCGGTGGAATACTACTCCAAGGCTCTGGAGCTGTCACCGGCCGACGAAAACCTGCATTACAATATGGCCCGGGCCTGCTTCGCCAAGGCCGACATCCAGAGCACCATAGAACACCTGCGCACGGCCCTGCGTCTTAACAACAACCTGGACATAGCCAAAAAATTTCTAGAGTACCTCAAGAAAAATAACCTGTTGCCGCAAAACATCTCCGGCGCGGAACCAAAAGTATCGGACTAACACGTTGCATACCCGCCACGGAGGAAAGATGAACAGCAGCACAGCGTCCAAAAAGGATAATCGACGCGGAATTGAACGTTTTTCCATGAGCGTCCCCTCGAAAGTGAGCTCTATCATGCATGACTATTCGGACCAGGAGCTGGCGACGACCAACATCTCCGCAGGAGGGGTCTTTTTCGAAACCGGGCAGACGTACCCGGCCGGCACTGAAGTGACCCTGATCATCTCCCTCGATTTTGGCGGCATGAAGGCCGGCCACCCGCACTCAAGATTCCGGGTCGAGGGCACCGTGGTACGCACGGAAAACAACGGAATGGCCATCGCCTTTGATCCGGCCAAGGTCACCTCCATCCGCGTCAACACGGGCAGAAAACCTGGCCAGGCAGGGCCGGCCATGCTTGGAATCGTCGGTGACGACCCGCTCTTGAACGACCTTCTGGCCGCCAGGCTCAGTCAGGAGACCGGAGTCAGCTGCAGCCATTCCCCGTCTCTGCCCAGAATTCTTGAAACCGCCCGGCCCGACCTGACCCTCCTGGACTGTACCGGCATGTCCATGGAGGAGCTCCTGCGAGAGGCAAATGGAGAGGACTCCCCGTTCATGTCCACATCTGTGGCTCTCTTTAACGTACCGGAAGACCGCTCGCTCGAACTTGAAGCCATCAATTCCGGCATTCGCGGCATCTTTTTCCGCAACTCTCCGTTCAAGCTCATGGTTAAAGGTGTGAGCGCCATGCTTGACAATGAGCTCTGGTTCTCGCGCGAAGCCATGTCCGCTTTTCTGCTTGGCAAGCAGAACCGCCCCGCCGAGTTGAGCCCGCCGGAAGAGGGACAGGCCGAACTGAGCCAGCGAGAGCAGGAGATCCTGCTCATGCTCGCCGCAGGAGCCACCAACAAGGACATAGCGCAAAAGCTTTTCGTGAGCCTCAACACCGTCAAGTCGCACATCTACAACATCTACAAGAAAATCGACGTGCCCAACCGGCTTCAAGCCTCGCTGTGGGCAGCCAGACACCTGGGGAACAGAGAAAATCCTTGAGTTTCGCGCGCAAGTATATCAAGGACCAATCCACGCCAAGGGCCTTGCGTCCGGCTTCCCAGACACCCTAGACCACAGGTTTGAGAATTCATGAAGATTCTTTCCATCACGCAACTGCCGGTGCAGCCGGAGTTCGATTTCCCTACGTTTCTTTTCCTGTCCCAAATCGACGAGCTCGGCCCGCGCGACATGATCGCAGTGCTCGACGTTTGGGAAAAATGGCTCCCCCTCCTCAAAGTCTACAAGCTCGGGGACCGCAAGGAACATGTTGTTGTCTTTCTTGAAAGTGAAGTCGAGGATCAGGTTGACGAGATATGGAAGCAGTCCCCATCCGAGGGGTTCAAACACGAGGCCATCGCCCAGACCATGATCATGGGAACCTTGAAGGCGCTGATGCCCGAACTGGGAGAAAAGCAGTGCGCGCCGGTTCCGGAGCCGACCAAGCCGCTGTGCCGGACACTTGAAAAAATCGGTCTGAACCTCCAGGAATCCGGGGCCCTGGATCGCAAATACGCGACCATCACCCCCTATCCTCACCGCTACGGGTGCGAACGCTGCCATCTGAAAGACAGCTGCATAAAGAACATGAATCTGGATCTTAGCGGCATCATGAAATCACAGCCCAAGGCCGAGTGATCCCCGTCCTGGCTTCCCTCGTCCGCCTCCCTGGCGAGGCGGACGTATCCTCCAAATTGCCCCCCATCTTCCTGTGGAAACCGCAACGAAAATGCTTTCCGCCAGCGTCTCAAGGTCCGGTGTCGTCATGGTCTTGAGGGGCGCCGGCTGTCTGACTGAGCCAGGCATCGTTTGTTGAATCGTTGCCGGACGCGCTACCCGATATTTCCGCCCATCATGCAACGATTCAACTCTACGAGGCCCGCGAAGGAGTTCCGGCGGGCCTCAAGACCATGACGGCACCGGACCGCTTGTCGCAAATCAAAATATTCTTAACCTGGCAGGCTCCTACTCTTTGCCTTCTTCACCAAAAGCCTGCGACATAAGATGCCTGTAAAGCCCACCCAGGTTTGCGGGAGTCCGCCCAAGCACCGCCTGCCAGACTTCATCCGACTCCATGCACAGATAGAGCTGTCGATCGAGCCCGCCCCGGCGCAACGCATCGGCCAGAAAACGGAACTGCTCGACCCGCAAGGGCCGCAGCAGGCGCTGCTTGCCGTCCAATCCGGTAATGAACTCCCCGTATATGTACTTTGACTCGGGAAAATTCCCGCTGATGCAGCGCTTCAAATCCGGCATGTGCCGAAATGAGCCCATACTGACATACGCAATCTGCTCGGGGCGCAGGTGGTCGAAAATCATTTCCACAGTTCGGGCGTACCCTTCCTGCCATCCGGAAAAATGGATCATGGGATCAAAATGCAAACAGACCCGAAAACCCGCCTGGGCGCAGGTCCTGGCTGCGGCGAGGCGCTCTTCCAAACTCGCGCACTCCCCCTGCTCCTCGTGCTCGGCAATGGCCGGCGCGTTCATGGACCAGGCCGGAAGGACCCTTGAGGGATCGCGGACCACGTCCATCCAGGACAGATCCACCACCTTGGACTTGAGTTCAAGGCAGACCTGCGGATATCGCCCCAGAAACTCTATCAGATCCCGGCTGTAGCCGGTCAGGGCCTCAAGCACCAGGGAATCGGTGAATTCTCCGGTGCCGACCCGATAGCGCCGATCCGGGTTTGCGCTGAAGGCCTGGTCCAGCTCCCGCCACAGGTCGTCCTGATTCGCCCAGACCTTGAGCACGCGATCCTGAAAATAGGCCTGCAGGATGCAGTACGAGCAGCGCAGCGGACAATTTTCGCCAATATGGATGATCTGATAACCGCAACAGCGATAATGGCTGGTGCCGGGACAATGACGCAAAAAACGCCCCCGGTACTGCTTCAGATAAAGAATATCCTCACGCGCCAGTCCGGAGGACAGGGTTTCGCCCTCGTTCAGGACCTCCGCCGTCAGGTGGGGCAGCCTCTTGCGCACGCGCTGCGCCACGGGGGACCCGGCCACGGCCGCATCGACCACCACCCGGCTGATGCCCTGCAGATAGGCGGGCAGGGCCGTCATTTGCCCTCCAAAGGAAAAAGGCCGCCCAGATCTTCCCGGGCCGCGATGCGAACAAGCTCAGCACTGGCGGCATGCAGCTCGGCCGGGCTCGTCAGGCGCACGCTCAGCTCCACGGCGTTGCTCTCGAACACGTCCGGCTGGACCACCCTCCAGCGCGTTCCGGCCGAGACCCGGCGGGCGGTGTCGATAAACTCCCGCTCCATGTCCGACAGCACCGGGTAGCGCTGCAGACGCACCTCGTGAAGGATGCGGGTCATGGCGTCCCTGGGCGAAAGACCGGCCGCCAGAATCTCCCCCAGCCCTACGCCATCCAGCACTTCCACCACGGAAACACCGTCACGGGCGCAGATCTCGCGAATCCAGGTCAGCACGTTGACCGCATTGCCGCGCGACCAGGAGAGCGTGGCAAAAAGCGCCTCAAGCGCTGCAAGATCTGCAGCACAAAATGATTCCAGCACGTCGGCGCAGGCCAGGGGAACGGCCCCCGAACCCAGAAATGCATCCCAGTGCGCAGGCAACGTCAGCCAGGAACGGACCAGGCGCAGCCGCTTGGAACGCGCCTCAAGATTCAGAGCCTCCAGCACCGCCTCCAGGTTCACATCCGGCAGGGCAGTGAAATAGCGCATGGCCAAAACGAGCTGCCCGTCGGTCAATTCTGCGCCGGAATTGGAATGCACATAGGCCAGCCCCCTGGCCTCATCGCTCAAGGCCCCAAGGTCCAGGCACAAAACCTCACGGTCAAGCTCCGCCAGAACCGCCACCCGTGCCGCACCCGCAACCAGCACGGGCCGCCCGCCGCCAGCATCAACCAGCACGGGCATGAGCTGCCCATGATTATCCAGGCTGCGACGCAGGGCCGGGGACGGCGGAGCGGACCAGAAAAGCCAGGGCCCGCCGACAACGAGATCCGACGCGGCGCAGCGCAGTATCGCGGCTCGCGCAGAACCCCGGGACGGAGTATCGACCATATTCATGATTTTCTCTCAACAATTTTGAAGAATTACGTACCGCTTAAAATCCTGTTGCTCTTGACAACTTCCAAGGCCCCTCCCTATAGGGATATTTCTTGAAAAAGTTCAGGATAGCAGGTGGTTTACACACGCTCGGGTACTTGGAGCGTGGGACTTTCATTCAATTTCTTCTCTTTTGCAAGCGAATTCCCGTCATTCGTTATGAAAGACTGGAACGATCTTATACCCTGTAGCCATATGGTTGCGTAATACTTTGCATAAGGGGGCTGTATGCAGGATCAACTTCAAAAACAGAGGACTTTCGCCCTGATAGGGCATGGAGGAACCGGAAAGACTTCAGTGGCCGAAATGCTGCTGTTTGCCGCCGGCTCCATCAACAGGCTGGGCAAAATCGACGAGGGCTCGACGGTTCTGGACTACGAACCCGAAGAAACCAAACGCAGGGGCAGTATTCAGCCCAGCTTTGCGCAGTTCCCCTGGAAGAAGAACCTGAATTTTCTTATCGACACGCCCGGTGACAACAACTTTATCGGCGATCTCCCCTATCTTCTGCAGGGCGCGGACAACGTGGTCCTGGTCATCGACGCCATCGACGGGGTCAAGCCGTTGACCAAGAAAATCTGGTCCGAAGCCGTCAAGGCCTCACTCCCGGCCGTGGCATTCATCAACAAGATGGATCGTGAGCGCGCGAATTTCCAGATGGCCTACCAGGGCCTGTCCGATATGCTGGGCATCAAGCCTGTCCTTCTCTTTCTGCCCATAGGCAGCGAAGCCGACTTCCGAGGCCTGGTCGATATCCTGGCCGACAAAGCCTACGCCTTCGATGAGAACGGCGGCCTGACCCCCATCGACATGCCTGAAGACCTGGCTGACGAAGTCACCATGACGCGTGAAATCGCCATTGAAAACATCGCCGAAAGCAGCGAAGAGCTGATGGAAAAATATCTGGAGGAAGGCTCGCTGACGGACGAAGAGATGATCGCCGGTCTGCGTGCAGGCGTTGCCAGCCGGGCGCTGGTTCCGGTCTGCGTTGGCTCCGCCATGCAGAACAAAGGAGCGGTCACGCTCCTTGACACCATCCAGAACGTCCTGGCCTCCCCGCTTGAACACGAGACCTGGCTCGACGCCGACGGCAACGAGCGCCCGTCAAGCCCCGACGCCCCTTTTGCCGCTTTTGTCTTCAAAACCATCGCCGATCCCTTTGCCGGGCAGCTCTCGGTACTGCGCGTGCTCTCCGGAGTTATGTCCCCTGACGCCACCGTCCTCAACGCAACCAAGGACGAAAAGGAAAAAATCGGACAGATCCTGTTTCTGGAAGGTAAAAAGCAGACTCCTTGCAAACAGGAAATCGGTCCCGGAGCCATCGTGGCCGTGGCCAAGCTCAAGAACACGGCCACCGGCGATACCCTGTGCGCGGAAAAGGCCCCGTTCATCCTGCCCAAGCCGGTCTTAAGCCCCTCCATCATTTCCTACGCCCTGGCCGCCGAGGAAAAAGGCGAGGAAGACAAGGTCTTCGCCGCGGTGCAGAAGCTTCTGGACGAAGACATCAACCTGCACCTGGTCCGCAACGACGAAACCGGCGACATGCTGCTCACGGGCATGGGGCAGCTGCACATCGAACTGGCAGTGGAAAAGGTCAAGCGCCGCTACAAGACCAACATCGTCCTCAAAACGCCCAAGATCCCCTACCGGGAGACCATCAAAGGCAAGGCCCAGGTCCAGGGCCGGCACAAAAAGCAGTCCGGCGGACGCGGACAGTTCGGCGACTGCTGGATTCGCATGGAACCCAATGTCCGCAGTGGGGGATACGAGTTCATTGACGAGATCGTCGGCGGCTCCATCCCGCGCAACTACATCCCGGCCGTGGACAAGGGCATCCAGGAAGCGGCTGCGCGCGGATTTCTGGCCGGTTATCCCATGGTCGACTTCAAGGTGGCCGTTTACGATGGCTCTTACCACAACGTCGACTCCTCGGAAATGGCGTTCAAGATTGCCGGTTCTCTGGCCTTCAAGAAAGCCGTCGAAATGTGCAACCCGATTCTGCTCGAACCCATCATGCTCGCGGCCGTGTTCATCCCCGACGAGTTCATGGGTGATGTCATCGGCGACCTTTCCAGCCGCCGCGGCAGGGTGCTGGGTTCCGATTCCATCGGCGGCATCACCGAGGTCAAGGCCCACGTGCCCATGGCCGAAATGATGAAATACGCCCCGGACCTGCGCTCCATGACCGGAGGCCAGGGCACCTTTACCATGGAATTCGCGCATTACGAGGAATGCCCGCCCAACGTGGCGGAGCAGGTCATCGCCGACAGCAAGAAAGAAGACGAATAGCCCCTGTTTCTCCACAACCAAGGCCGCGATTTTCGCGGCCTTTTTTTTGGCCTTGTCCTTGGGCCCCACTTCCCTTAGTTTCCGTCAGGATGCGCAAGCATCACACCTTACATTAACTTACTGGCATCAACATAACCGGAGCCCCTCAATGCCCGAATCGCACGTTACCCTCACCCCCCTTGGCGGGCTGGGAGAAATAGGCATGAACTGCATGGCCCTGGAGACCGAGCAGAGCATGATCCTGGTGGACTGCGGGCTCATGTTTCCGGACGTCATTCTCTACGGCGTGGACGTGGTCATCCCCCGCATGGATTTCATCGTCAGCCGCAAGCACAAATTGAAGGGCATCATCCTCACCCACGGCCACGAGGACCATATCGGGGCGCTGGCCTGGCTTGTCCCCTATCTGCAGGAGGTTCCCCTTTACGGCTCAGAGTTCACCCTGCGCCTGGCAATGAAACGCCTGCAGGAACGCAATCTTGACTCCCACGTAAAGCTGCACCCGGTGCGCGCCCGGGAACGGGTTGACCTGGGCGAATTCGCCGTGACCTTCATGCCCGTCTGTCACAGCATCATCGAGGGCTTCGGGCTCGGTATCGAGACCCCGGCCGGACGCATCGTGCACACGGGCGATTTCAAGATCGACCGCAACCCCCAGGGCGGGCATGCCACCGACCTGGAAGCCTTCGCCAAATTTTCAAGCGAGGGCGTACTGCTCATGCTCTCCGACTCCACCAACGTCGAACGTGAGGGATTTTCTCTCACGGAGCAGGAAATCCAGGATTCTCTGGATGAAGTCTTTGCCGAAGCCAAAGGGCGCATTCTGGTCACCCTCTTCGCCACCCACATCCAGCGCATGCAGGAAATTTTCGACCTCGCGGCCAAACACGGACGCAGGGTGGCCTTCACGGGGCGCAGCCTGGTCACCAACATCGATGTCGCCAAGGATCTCGGGCATCTGCGGTTCAACCGCGAGAACTCCTGCGACATGGAGGAGTTGGCCTATCTTGACGACGACAGGATCGTGATCCTGCTGACCGGCTCCCAGGGCGAACCGCTTTCGGCCTTAAGCCGCGTGGCCCGGTGTGAGCACCGGCAGATCAACATCCATAAAGGCGACACCGTGATCATGTCCTCGCGCTTCATTCCGGGCAACACCAGGGCCATCACCAGAGTCATCAACGACCTCTACCGGCACGGGGCAAGCGTCCTCTACGAAAAAGTGCAGGCCATCCATGCCTCGGGCCATGCCCACAAGGAAGAGCTGAAGATCATGCTCGACACGGTCCGGCCCAAATTTTTCGTGCCGGTACATGGTGAATACCGTCATCTTTTCAAGCACGCCGAATTGGCGGTTTCGCGAGGCATCGCGCCGGAACGGGCGTTGATCCTGGAGAACGGCCATCCCGTGACCCTCTCCACTTCGGGCATCCGCCTGGAGGAAGCCGTCTTTGCAGAGTCCATCCTGGTCGACGGCAAAGGCGTGGGCGACGTTGGCCAGAGCGTACTCAAGGAGCGCCAGATACTGGGTGGTGAAGGGCTTGTCATCGTGCTGCTGGTGCAAGACGAATTCGGGACCATCGTTTTTGGCCCCAGCATCCAGTCCAAGGGCTTCATTTTTGAGCAGCATTTCTCCCACATCCTTGAAGACGCCAAGTGCATCATATTAGATGTCATGGAAGGCAACCCCGGCAGCGAAGCCTACAAGCTCGAAGAAAAAATCAGATCCTCCCTGCGCCGCTTTTTCCGCAAGGTCCTGGAACGCGACCCCATTGTCATTCCTCTCATCGCCCGGGTATAATTTTTTCTTGCCAAGGATAAAGCACTCGCGTACCGACTTCAGTTCTCAAACACTCCACACGTCCGCATTTTTGGTTTGGCCCATTCGGGCTCCTGCGGGCGGAGGAATAAAACCAAGGAGATTCTCATGGCTTATGTAAGTATGAAACAGATGCTGGAGACCGGAGTTCACTTCGGACACCAGACCCGCCGCTGGAACCCCAAGATGCGCCCCTTCATTTTCGGTGCGCGCAAGGGAATTCACATCATCGACCTGCAGCAGACCGTAAAGCTGTACCGCAAGGCCCACGACTTCATCACCGACACAGTGGCCCGCGGCGGAAAGATCATTTTTGTCGGCACCAAGCGCCAGGCGCAGGACGTGATCAAGACCGAAGCCGAACGCTGCGGCATGTTCCACGTCACCAACCGCTGGCTGGGCGGCACCCTGACCAACTACCAGACCATCCGCACCAGCATCACCCGTCTCAAAAAACTTGAGGCCATGTTCGAAGACGGTTCCGTCAGCCGCTTCCTGAAAAAGGAAGTCGTGCGCATGGAACGCGAAGTCACCAAGCTGAACCTGACCCTCGGCGGCATCAAAGACATGGAAGAGCCGCCTGCGGCCGCCTTCATCATTGATCCGCATCGCGAAGAGATCGCCGTCAAGGAATGCCGCAAGCTGGGTATCCCGATCGTGGCAGTGGTCGACACCAACTGCGATCCCGACGCCATTGACTATATCATCCCGGGCAATGACGACGCCATCCGCGCCATCAAGCTCTTTGCCGGCGCAATGGCCGATGCCTGCATCGAAGGCGCCGCCAGCACCAAGGACTCCGTAGAAGAACCCAAGACCAACAAGGTTCCTGAAGTCGAACTCCCTGTCGGTTCCGCAGAGCCGGAATCCGTAGATACAGACGAAGAGGTATAATACGATGAGTATCACTGCAGCGATGGTTAAGGACCTGCGCGAACGCACCGGCGTAGGCATGATGGATTGCAAAAAAGCACTGGCCGAATGCGATGGCGATGAAGAAAAAGCCATAGCCTGGTTGCGTGAAAAGGGGCTGTCCAAGGCTGCCAAGAAAGCCGGACGCGCAACTTCCGAAGGTCTGGTGACCGTTGTCGTCGCAGCCGACGGCAAATCTGCGGCCATGAGCGAACTCAAGTGCGAGACCGACTTTGTGTCCAAGAACGAGGAATTCATCGCCCTGGCCGAAGGCCTGGCCAACCTCGCCCTGGAAAAGAAGACCGACAACGTGGAAGCCCTGCCTGCCGAAGCCACCGACCTGACCGGTCTCATCGGCAAGATCGGCGAGAACATGCAGGTCGGCCGCCTGGCTTACGTGTCCTTCTCCGGCGAAGGCGCCATCGGCGCCTACGTCCATTCGACCAAGAAGCTTGGCGTCCTGGTCGAACTGTCCGGTCAGGTCAGCCCTGAACTGGCCAAGGACGTGGCCATGCAGATCGCGGCCACCAATCCCCTTTGTGTCGGCCCGGACCAGATCCCGGCTGAAACCCTGGCCCAGGAGAAGGAAATCTACCTGAACCAGGCCAAGGAAGAAGGCAAGCCGGCCCAGATCGCCGAAAAGATCGTCGAAGGACGCATCCGCAAATACTACCAGGAAGTCTGTCTGCGCGAGCAGCTCTTCATTAAAGATGACAAGAAGTCCATCAAGGATCTTCTTGGAAAAAACGCCGACATAGTCCGGTTCTTCCGGTTCGCCATCGGCGCATAAGCAAAGGGCCGCAAGGCCCTTTTTTTTGGCCCTCAGGTCGACAGACTTCGCATCTGCCCCGCTTCACGCCTCCAGTTGCAGCGGGTGCGCGAAATGTATATACGATCATCCGAGAAGGAGGCCAGGGCATCCCGGTCTCCTTTTCGTTCACCGCTTACCCAAGAGGTACCTATCCATGGAAAAACTCCGATACGGCAGAGTCATGCTCAAGCTGAGCGGAGAGGCCCTGGCCGGAGAGCAGGGCTTCGGCATCGAACCCGAGACCATCCAGTCCATTTGTCGAGAGCTTGCCGAAGCGGCCTCCATGGGCGTTCAGCTCAGCATGGTCATCGGCGGCGGCAACATTTTTCGTGGAATTTCCGTCTCCTCCAAGGGCATGGACCGTGCCTCGGCCGACTACATGGGCATGCTGGCCACGGTCATGAATGCCCTGGCGGTTCAGGACGCCCTGGAAAAACTGGGCATCACGACCCGCGTCATGACCGCCATCGACATGAAGGAAGTGGCCGAGCCCTACATCCGGCGCCGCGCCATCCGTCACCTCGAAAAAGGCCGCGTGGTCATCTGCGCGGCCGGAACGGGCATCCCCTATTTCACCACGGACACAGCGGCAGCACTCCGGGCCATGGAGCTTAAATGCGAGGCCATCCTCAAGGGCACCAGGGTCAACGGCGTCTATGACAAGGATCCCGAAAAGCATTCCGACGCAGTCATGTTCCACAGCCTGACCTATCTGGACGTGCTGCAGCGTCGCCTCAAAGTCATGGATTCCGCAGCGATATCCCTTTGCATGGACAACAAACTCCCCATCGGGGTCTTCAACCTCTTTGTACCCGGCAACATCCAGCGGGTAGTCAGGGGCGAAGAAGTCGGAACAATCGTTCAAGGAGAATGACATGGAACAGCACACACAGGATTGCACAAGCAGGATGCAGAAAAGCATCGACAGTCTGGAAAAGGATTTCTCCAAGCTGCGCACCGGCCGCGCCTCTACGGCCCTGGTCGACAGCATCCGGGTTGATTACTACGGCACTCCGACCCCGCTTAATCAGGTCGCGTCCGTATCCATCCCGGACAGCCGCACCATTTCCATCTCCCCCTGGGACCGCAGCGCCTTCAACAGCATCGAAAAGGCCATCATGAAGTCGGACCTGGGGCTGACCCCCATCAACGACGGCCGGGCCATCCGCATCAACATCCCGGTCCTGACCGAGGAACGCCGCAAAGATCTGGTCAAGATGGCCAAGAAATATACCGAAGAGGCCAAAGTCGCCATCCGCAACGTGCGCCGGGACGTCAATGATTCCCTGAAGAAGATGCACGCCGCCAAGGAAATCAGCGAAGACGATCTGCACAAGGCCCAGGATGAGGTCCAAAAGACCACGGACAACTTCGTGAAGAAGGCTGATGCTGTCCTGGTCGAGAAAGAAAAGGAAATCATGGAGATCTAGATCCAGTCCATGCCACCGCTTACTCATCTCGCCATCATCATGGACGGCAACGGCCGCTGGGCCCGCGCCAGGGGTCTTGACCGCAGCGACGGACACAAGGCCGGCACCGAAACCGCCCGCGAAATCGTCAAGGAATGCCGAAAACTCGGCATTCCCTACCTGACGCTCTATACCTTCTCCAAGGAGAACTGGTCGCGGCCCAAGCAGGAGGTCGGCTTCCTTTTTGGCCTGCTCAAGGACTTTCTGAGTCAGGAGCTTCCTTCCCTTCTTGAACAGTCCATCCGCCTGAACGTGCTCGGGGATCTGGACGAACTGCCCCTGCCCACCCGGCAGGTGCTGCGCCACGTCATGGAAAAGACCGCCGGTTGCTCGGCCATGAATCTGAACCTGGCCCTCAACTACTCGGGGCGGCTTGAGATTCTGCGCGCCTGCCAGGCCTTGCTGGAGAAGCAGATCAATCCTTCCGGGCTGACCGAAGAAATGTTCGCATCAGAACTTTACACCTCGGGCATGCCTGATCCGGATCTGATCCTGCGCACCAGCGGCGAGCTGCGGCTGAGCAATTATCTTCTGTTTCAGAGCGCCTACAGCGAACTCTACTTCACCGATGTCGCCTGGCCGGACTTCCATGCCCAGGAACTCCACGCCGCGCTTGCAGAATACTCCTCCCGTCAGCGTCGCTTCGGGGCCACGGGAGAGGAGTCCCCATGAAAAGCCCTCACTTCAAGCGCGTCCTGACCTCCCTGCTGCTGCTGCCCTTGCTGGCCTGGGCCATTTACAGCGGCGATCCGGTTTTGAGTGTCGGCATAACAGCCGTGGCGGGCCTTGGGCTCATGGAGTTCTATGCCATGTTCTGGCCGGGCCGGGACAAGCCCGTCTGGAAAGCCCTGGGCCTACTCTTCGCCCTGGGCATGGTCTGGGCGCCTTTGGCCTGGAGCGGCGCGGCTCTGGTCTGTGTGGCCTTGCTTGGCGTGGCCGTATCGTTCCTGATCGCCCATGACCGGGGAAAATCTCCCGACGCCTTTCAGGACAGTCAGGTACTTCTTTTCGGACTTCTGTACCTGCCCTTTATCCTGCGTCTGTTCCGGACCATCTCCGCCCCGGAGATCGGACTCGTGCTGCTGACCACCTTTGCCGCCGACACCGGCGCCTATTACGCGGGAAGCTTTATCGGCGGTCCCAAGATCTGGCCCTCGGTCAGCCCGAAAAAAACCTGGGCCGGGAGCCTCGGCGGACTTGGCGCCAGCGTCCTGGTCTGCGTCGCCATGGGCCTCGCGTTCGGCTCCGCGCACTGGACAAGCTTCGCCCTGCTCGGCGCGGGGCTGAACATTGCCGCGCAGATCGGCGACTTTTTCGAGTCCGCCCTCAAACGCTGGCGCGGAGTAAAGGACTCCGGCAGGATTCTGCCCGGCCACGGCGGCATTCTGGACCGCATCGACAGTCTGCTCTTCACCCTCCCCCTGTATTGCGGACTGGCCGCCTTGTTCTCCTTTTTCGCCTGAGGAAAACCATGAAGTACATCTCGGGCCTCTTGTCTCCAGTTTTCGACCGCCCCGGCCAGCGATCACTCGCCATCCTGGGCAGCACCGGATCCATCGGCACGAGCGCGCTCAAGGTCGTGGCCAAGAACAGGGACGACCTTGATGTCGTGGCTCTGGCCGGAGCCAGAAACATGGAGCTGCTGGCCAGACAGGCCGAAACGTTCCGCCCTGCGTATCTTGGGGTCCTGAGCGAAGACAAAGCCGAAGAGCTGCGCGCCCTTCTTCCCGGCGGGTACACCCCGCGCATCCTTGTCGGACAGGAGGGGTACACCGCCATGGCCACCCTGCCCGAGGCCGATCTCATCCTGGCGGCCCAGGTCGGCGCGGCCGGGCTGGTGCCGGCCCTGGCTGCGGCGCGGTCCGGCAAAGTCCTCTGCCTGGCCAACAAGGAGGCCCTCGTTCTGGCCGGAGACCTTTTTCGCCAGGCCTGCCAGGCCAGCGGTGCCGTCATTCTTCCCGTGGACTCTGAACACAACGCCCTGTTTCAAGCCTATGCAGGCCATGAGGGCAGACAGGCTTGCCGCCTGATCCTGACCGCGTCGGGCGGACCGTTTCGCACAAGAAGCCTGCAGGAAATCCAGGCCGTGACCCCGGCCCAGGCTCTGAAGCACCCCAACTGGTCCATGGGCGCAAAAATTTCCATCGACTCCGCGACCATGATGAACAAGGGACTTGAGATCATCGAAGCCGTGCATCTGTACGGCGCGTCCCTGGACGAGGTGGATGTGGTGGTTCATCCCCAATCCATCGTTCATTCCCTGGTCGAATACGAAGATGGCTCGCAGCTGGCCCACCTGGGCATGCCGGACATGGAGATCCCCATCGGCTACTGCCTCGGCTATCCCAAGCGGCTCCACATCGGCCTTGAGCGCCTTGATCTCGCCCGGGTCGGCACCCTGACTTTCGAGGCCCCCGATCTGCTGCGCTTCCCCTGCCTGAACCTTGCGCGTGAGGCGCTGTCGACCGGCCCAAGCTATCCGGTCGTGCTCAATGCCGCCAACGAAATCGCAGTCCAGGCATTTCTGGACGGACGCATAACCTTTCCTGGAATTGCCCGGCTTATCGAGCATATGCTGACCAAACACTCCTTGACCTCCATGCATGATCTGGAGGACATTTTGGACCTCGATACGCAAACACGAACTCGGTCCGAAGAGGCCATAGGAAAGTACGAATGGTAACCAGTATTCTGGCGGTGGTTGTGGTCCTGGGCGGACTGATCTTCTTTCATGAATTGGGGCACTTCGTTGTTGCACGCAGCATGGGCATGGGCGTGAGTGTCTTTTCTCTGGGGTTCGGGACGCGTCTTTTTGGCTTCACCCGGGGCAAGACCGACTATCGGGTCTGCGCGTTTCCCCTGGGCGGATATGTGCAGCTCGTCGGCGAATCCGAGGATGCGGAGCTTCCCGAAGGCTTTGGCCCGGAGGAATCCTTTTCGCGCCGCCCGCCCTGGCAGCGCATGCTGGTCGTACTTGCCGGCCCCGTCTTCAACTTTATCCTGGCCTGGTTCATTTTCTGGGGTCTGGCCTACAGTCAGGGCGTACAGGAGCTCCTTCCCGTCATCGGGCAGGTCACCAACGCGAGCGCTGCCGAAGAAGCCGGAATCATGCCCGGAGACCAGATCATCGAAATCGATGGAGTTGAGATCGCACTCTGGGAAGACCTGGTCGAGCGCATCGAGGCCAATGAGGGCGGTCCGATGCTCCTGACCGTGCAGCGAGAGGAGACGCTCTTTTCCGTGAACGTCACTCCGAAGCTGCAGGAAAAGACCAACCTGTTCGGCGAAGTGAAAACCATGCCCATGCTCGGCATCGCACCCAAGGGCGAGCTCTTGAGCCGCGAACTTGGCCTGGTTGACGCGGCAATTCAGGGCGCGCGGCAGATCTGGGAAGTCAGCGGCCTGATGATCATGGGCATCGTCAAGCTCATCGAGCGGGTCATCCCCATGTCGGACATGGGCGGGGTCATTCTCATCACCGAGATGATCCACAAGGAAGCGCAAAACGGCCTGGTCAACCTGCTGGCCCTGACCGCGCTGATCAGCATCAATCTGGGGATCCTGAACCTGCTGCCCATCCCGGTTCTGGACGGCGGACACATCCTCTTCTTCTTTCTGGAAACCATCACCGGAAAACCCCTGAGCCCGCAAGTGCAGAACGTTGCCCTGAAGATCGGCATGATGCTGCTCCTCATGCTCATGATCCTGGCCACATTCAATGATATCGTCCGACACTTCAAGTAGCCGCTATCTCGCGCTGAACTGCGCCGAGGAACGCATTCAGGTTGTCCTCGGCACAGCCCGGGAGGTACTGTTCAGCGAGGAGATTTACTGCCCCGGGCAGTCCATCCGCCACCTGCCCACGGCTATCGAGCGTGCGCTGCAGGTGCAGGCCATGAGTGTCGCCGAGCTGGCAGGCATCGCCTGTGTGCGCGGGCCGGGATCGTTCACGGGCCTGCGCATCGCCCACGCAGCCGCGCACGGGCTGGCCCGTCCGCACGGCATCCCCATGGCCGGGCTGCACTATCTGCAACTGCTGGCTACTCAGGCCGAACCGTTCGTGCACGGCACTGAACTCTGGGTCCTGACCTATGCCCGCAAGGGCCAGGTCTACATTCAGGGTTTTGACGCAGGCACGCCTTTGAACTCTGTCCGTCCGCTACCTGTCCCCAAGGCGCACGAACTGCTTCAGTCGCGCCCGGCGGACATCTTCCTGCTTGGCAGCGGCCTGCGCAAAAATCCGGAGCTGCCTGCCTTGCCAGGGATTACGGCCCTGCCGCAAATTTTGGATACGCCCCTGCCGGCATCTTTGCTGGCAGCAGCATGCAAGGCCGAATACTCCAGCCACACACCCCAGCCGCTCTATCTGCGTAAATCCGACGCCGAGGACAATCTGGACTCCATCGCCAGCTCGCGCGGCATTCCGGTCACCGAGGCCCGCAAGCACATCCCCGATTTCGAATGATTCCGTCTGACATTCTTTGTTGGACAAAATTCTTCTAAAGAAAATCCTCTTCCTGCCGATTCACTCATCAAGACCAAAGAGCAAGGCCCGTGAGCAGCTCGATTCAAAGGCAAGGAAGCCGCTAATCTTTCAAGGAGGAATTTTTTATGTCACTTATTATCAACCACAACCTGATGGCCATGAACGCGAACCGCAACTTGGCGTCCGCGTACGGCAACCTCTCGACATCAGTCAGTCGCCTGTCTTCGGGCCTGCGTATCACCACCGCGGCCGATGACGCTGCGGGACTGGCCATTCGCGAGCTCATGCGCGCGGATATCGCATCCCTGAACCAGGGTGTCAGAAACGCCAACGACGCCATCTCCATGATCCAGACCGCCGACGGCGCTCTTGGCGTCATCGATGAAAAGCTGATCCGTATGAAGGAACTGGCCACCCAGGCGGCCACCGGTACCTACAACTCGGACCAGCGCCTGATCATCGACTCAGAGTACCAGCAGATGGCCTCGGAAATCACCCGAATCGCCAACGCCACGGACTTCAACGGAATTTACCTGCTCAACGGCAACCTCTCCGCTACTTCGGCGAACAAGGCCGTTGCGGACTGGAACAAGGATTTTGACGGCGACAAGCTGGCAGCATCCGGTCCCTTGAAGGTCCACTTCGGCACGGGCAACGACTCTGCTGAGGACTACTACTACATCGCCATCGGCAACGCCACGGCCTCCGCTCTTGGCGTCGGCAACTCCTCCGACGCGTCCAAGGCCAACGCGACCGGCGTCGAAAAGTCCGGCGGCTTCAGCATCTCCACCCAGCAGGGTGCACAGGAAGCCCTGGCAGCCCTCAACGCGGCCATCACCTCCAAGGATAACATCCGCGCCAACCTCGGTGCCTTGCAGAACCGGCTGGAAAACACCATCACCAACCTGCAGATCCAGGCCGAGAACCTGCAGGCTGCCGAGTCCCAGATCTCCGATGCCGACATCGCCACGGAAATGACCAACTTCGTACGCAACCAGATCCTGACCCAGTCTGCCGTGGCCATGCTCTCCCAGGCCAACACCCTGCCGCAGATGGCATTGCAGCTCATGCAGGGATAGTAAGCACTCCTTGAAACCTCTTTCCCGGCCGGGTCGCGGAAGCGGCCCGGCCTTTTTAACTTGATGATTTTAATTCTGGCACCAGGTTTGCTCGAAGCGTGAGTAGATTCGCCCAATCCAACGCACCAGAGGAATGACATGGCTGATGACCTGACCAGTTCACTTGTTTCCGGATCAATCCGTTTTACGGGCATCGGCTCCGGGACGGACTTCGACTCCATGATCACCAAACTCATCGAGATCGAACAAGTCAGGACCAAACGGCTCGAGAGCTGGCGGTCTGACTGGGAAGCCAAGAGCGACGCCTTTGACTCGCTCTCTTCGAACATGCTCTCCCTCAAGACGTCCCTGGACTCCATGAACACCACGGACGAATTTCTGATCAAGAACGCGATCTCTTCAAACACCACCGCCGTGACCGCAACGGCAGGCAGCAGAGCGGAAGAAAGTACCCACCAGGTGGATGTGCTTTCCCTGGCGACCAACGACATGCACATGGGGTCGGTAATTTTTTCCTCCCCGGACGAAGTCATAAGTGGTGGCGAAGCGGGAGCATTTGTCTTTACGGCCGGTTCCCGGCAGGTCACCGTCAACGTCACCAGCACCACAACCCTGACCCAGTTCGCCAGCCTCATCAATTCCGACGCGGACAATCGCAATTATGTACGCGCCAGCGTGGTCAACGACGGCAGCGGTTACAGATTGCAGATCCGCGGTATGAACCTTGGGGCAGGCAATGACTTCATTGTCGATGACACCGCAACATCGGCCAACCTGCTCCTCAATTTCAGCCAAAATCAGTTCATTGAAACCCAGAACGCAGCCAACGCCAAGCTTCGAGTTGACGGCTTTCCTCTTGACCCACCCACCGCGACCGAGGATGTGCTTAAGGCCACCTTCACCGGCAAGACAACCGCCGACACGGTCACCACCATCGATGGAGCCTTCAAATTTGCGTACGACGGCACGCTTTATTCCGTCGATGTTGCGGCCGCAGACACCTACGCGTCGCTGGCGGGAAAAATAAACACTGCGGTCGGATTCTCCATGGCCGCGGCCGATGACGTATCCGGCAATGTCGAACTGACCCTGACGGGCGAGAAGGGCTCGGATAAACAGATTTCCATCATCAATTCCCCCGGGACCACGATCGGAGAGCTGCAACCGGGAGCCTTCGAACAGATTCAGGGCGCCACGGACGGCTACTTCGAGCGCAACAGCAATTCCATTTCAGACATCATCTCCGGCGTGACCATGAACCTGGCCAGCATCGGCAGCTCGACCATCACCACCAGCCTCGATCCGAAAGCGGTCACCGCGAAAGTGCAGACCTTTGTCGATGCGGTGAATTCCGTGCTGCAGGAGATCAAGGACCAGACCCAGGTCACCACCGTTGGCGAGAACGTTTCCGGTTCCCTCCTGACCGGCAACTACGGCATGCAGATGATTCAGCAGAAGCTCAAAAACATCCTGGCCGAAAAGGGCGTAGGGTTCGACTACGACATGGACCCGCTCGTATCACTGGGCAGCGTGGGCATCACCACGGACACCAGCCAGGGATCTCCGACTTTCGGCCTGCTGGTTTTCGACTCCAAAGCCTTTACCTCGGCCCTTAAAACAGCCCCCGACGCCGTGGCCCGTCTCTTCAGCGCCGACTATTATCCTTCGACCAAGGAAATAGTGAACGGAGTCGCGGTGGAGTCCTCGAATTTCAATTTTGAGTCCGCCATCAAAGGCATCACGCAAGCCGGAGAATACGCCGTAAAATATACCGTGGGCGCAAGCGGTGACATAACATCGGCCAGCATCAACGGATATCCGGCCAGCATCGACGGCACAAAGCTCGTGGCTAAGGGTGAAGGGAACCCGGCGCGAGGCCTCTCCCTTGAAGTCATCAACCTGACGGCGGGCTCCTACTCCGGCTCAGCCCAGATCAAATCCGGCAAAACCCAGGAACTGATCGATGAACTCAAAAGGTTGACAGACTCCACGACCGGAACCCTCGAAGTCCTGAAAGACAACTACCAGGACATCATGGATTCCATAGATGACAAGATCGCTTATGAAGAACGCCGCCTGGCTCTCATGGAAAAGAACCTGCGCCTGCGTTTCGCCAACTTGGAAGCCGTTCTCGGCAGATACGACAACATATCCTCACAACTCAGCTCGCAAATCAACAGTTTGACCAGCAAGTGATAGAAAGGAGTTCGCACAGTGCACAAAGCCGCCAACGCCTACATGCAGACTCAGGTCACCACCACAACCCCCGGCCATCTTGTGGTCATGCTCTACGACGGAGCCATAACCTTTCTGGAGCAGGCCAAGGAAGAAATCCAGGCAAAAAAC
>JAWLHW010000003.1:0-59069 GCA_041690155.1 Desulfomicrobium sp.
CCATTCCGAACTCGGAAGTTAAGACCTCCAGCGCCGATGATACTGCAAGTTCACTTGTGGGAAAGTAGGTCGTCGCCAGGACCTTTTTTTTCTCTTCTCGATTATGAGCATCACATTTGCCATCCTCATTTTTCTTCTGCTGATCATTGCTTTCTTCACTCATATTTTTTCTTTTCCCGCAAACTGGTTTATCATTCTGATCCTGGGCGTTTGGTCCTGGATAATTCCTGAATCTCCCCTTTCCCTGACCACTTTTTTGATCTTTGTCGCTGTTGCGTTCCTGGGTGAATGTATCGAATTCGCCTTGCAGATACTGGGTGCCAACAGATACGGCGCGTCTTCGTCTGGAAACTGGGGCGCTCTTGCTGGAGCCATATTTGGAGCAATCCTTGGCGCGCCTTTTTTCCTGGGACTTGGAGCCCTTTTAGGCGCGGTTGGCGGGGCTTACTTGGGGTGTCTGGGAGTTGAATTGATGAATCACCGTCCGTTCGCAGAGGCTAAAAAAGCTGCTCTGGGCGCAATGATTGGCAAGGTTCTTGGCCTGGCCATCAAAATCGGGATAGGTATCGCATTCCTTATCCACGCATTTAAACTCCTTTTTCTGACTTGAAGATTTGAGTCGTTTGCCTTGCAACCCTTTTTTCAGCCGGATTATTGCGTTCCTGATTAGGGATTGACTTGTCAGGTATTCCTTGAATATCCTTCATCAATTTCGCGTTCACGAACTTTGGCTGCATTTTTGGCCAGTTCGTCACAGCGCTCATTCTCCGGGTGCCCGTCGTGGGCTTTCACCCAATGAAAGATCACCTTGTGTTTTTGTAACAAAGATAGAAGTTGTTCCCAGAGGTCCCGGTTTTTGACCGGTTTTTTTGACGAGGTCAGCCAACCGTTCTTAATCCATGACTGAATCCATTTTTTGGATATGGCATCACACACATAGCGCGAATCTGAATGGACATGTACAGTGCATGGCCGTTTCAGATGTTCCAGCGCATGCAGAACGCCCCGAATTTCCATGCGGTTGTTTGTGGTCTCGACATAACCCCGGCTAAGCTCTTTTCTCGAATCTGCCCAGATGAGAACAGCGCCCCAGCCACCGGGCCCCGGATTGCCCAGGCTTGACCCGTCGGTATAGATTGTAACTGACGTATCGCTCATGTTATGCTCTTTTTTCTATATTTATATGTTTCAAAGGTTGATGTGATTATTAAGGCGTTGTCCACGATTTCTTGACCTTGCGTTAGGAGTCTTTTACGAAGGAGCATTATGAATTGGGACTGGGAAAAACTACAAGAAAAACGACAGAGGCAGTCTGGCCCCATGCCTGGGCCGGATCTTGGTGATTTTAACGAAAAAGTCAAACAGTTTAAACAGATGAACTTGCCTGGGTGGCGACTCATCCTGATTGTGGCTCTTTTGATCTGGCTCGGTAGCGGTATTTATATAGTACAACCGGATGAAGTTGGCGTTGTCAAACGCTTTGGCGCTTATGAACGCACCACTGAACCTGGACCGCATTATCGGCTGCCCTTTCCGTTTGAATCCGTGCTGACTCCACAGGTCACCAAGATTCAGCGCCTGGAAGTAGGGTTTCGTGGGAGCACCGCGTTTACCGTAGGAACTGGCACGCAGATCCGGCAGGTCCCGGAAGAATCCCTGATGCTTACTGGTGATGAGAATATCGTCGATGTCCAGTTTATCGTTCAGTTCCTGATCGATAACGCGCAGGACTATCTTTTCAATGTGGCCAATCAGGATAAAACCGTCAAAGACGCGTCTGAAGCGGCCATGCGTGAAGTCATCGGCTATAACAAGATTGACGCCGCTCTTACGGATGACAAGTTGACTATCCAGAACGATATGCGGGAACTGTTGCAAGGAATTCTCGACAGTTACAAGAGCGGAATCAGGGTCGTGGCCGTGCAGTTGCAGGATGTTCATCCTCCGCGACAGGTTATCGACGCCTTCAAGGATGTTGCCAGCGCAAAAGAGGACAAGAGCCGATTCATCAATGAGGCGGAAGCCTACGAAAATGATCTGGTCCCACGCACGCGCGGTGAAGCCGCAGCTATCCTAAACCAGGCGCAGGCTTACAAGGAAACCAAGATCCTGCAGTCCAGAGGTGACAGCGACCGTTTTCTGTTTGTTCTGGAAGAATATCAAAAGGCTAAAGATATCACCAAAAAACGTATTTATCTTGAAACAATGGAAGAAATTCTTTCCAGGCCGGAAGTGGAGAAGATCATTATTTCAAATGATTCCATGCAGCGCGTTTTCCCCTATTTGCCTTTGCAACGCTCCGGAAAGGCAGCCGTGACCGGACAGGCTAAAGACGGAGGAGTGAACTGATGAAATCAATTCAATTTGCAATAGCTGGAATAGGCATAGCTGTCTTTATTTTGCTACAATGTGTATTTGTGGTTGATCAGACTGAAAGAGCTATTGTCCTGCAGTTGGGCAAACCTGTCGGTAACGCCGACTACGGACCCGGTTTGCATTTTAAACTTCCTTTTGTGCAAAACGTCATATTTTTTGATTCAAGAGTTCTTGAATATGATGCTCCTGCTGCAGAAATTCTGACTCAAGACAAGAAGAACATGGTTGTTGACAATTTTTCCAGATGGAGAATTGTCAATCCCCTTTTATTTTATCGAACTGTGCGCAATGTCCAGAACGGTTTGTCGCGCATCGACGATATCGTGTACTCTCAGATGAGAGAGGCCTTGGGGCGCTATACTCTCACGGAAATTGTGGCAGTCGAACGATCGACCATCATGAACGAAGTGACAACCAGGGCCAACGTGATTTTGGGTGAATACGGGATTCACATCATTGATGTGCGCATCAAGCGGACGGACTTGCCCCAGGAGAACCAGCTTGCGATTTATGGCCGCATGAAGGCCGAACGTGAACGTCAAGCCAAGCAATATCGATCGGAAGGACGTGAAGAGGCTACCAAGATCACGACCATGGCTGATCGTCAGCGGGCCGTCATTCTGGCCGATGCGCGCCGTGCGGCCGAGGCTGCCCGGGGCGAGGGCGAAGCCGCCGCTACGGCCATCTATGCCCAGGCCTTGTCTCAGGACCCTGATTTTTATGAATTCGTGCGAACCATGGACGCATACAAGAAGACCATGAAGGATCAGACCCAGTTTGTCCTGACGCCCCAGAGCGAGTTCTTTAAGTATCTCCAGTAAGACGAAACGACAGCACAAAAAAAGGCGGCCCTCGGGTCGCCTTTTTTTGTGCTGTATATTTTACAGGGATTTTGCGTCTTCTTCTACTTGCTCGATCATCTTGCGTCTTTCTTCCAGTATGCGTTGCGTCAGTTCAGGATCGTGCAGAGCCAGGATCTGGGCTGCCAGCCAGGCAGCGTTGCGCGCGCCGACCTTGTCCAGGGCCAGGGTGCCAACCGGAAAGCCGGGGGGCATTTGCACGGTGGCCAGCAGTGCATCCCAGCCTCCAAGCGAAGATGCGGATATCGGAATCCCAAGAACGGGCCGCACCGTTTTGGCTGCGACCGCGCCAGCCAGATGGGCGGCGAGGCCGGCAGCGCAGATGAAGACCTGAACACCGTCTTCTTCCAGCTCCTTGATCAGACGGGAGGTGCGCTCCGGAGTTCGGTGAGCTGAAGTGATGGTGAAGGTAAAGGAAATTCCCAGTTTTTCCAAAACATCAGCGCAAGGGCGCACTGTCGCCTCGTCTGATTTGCTTCCCATGAAGATCGCTACCTGTTGCATCAGGACCTCCTTAATCCTTTATTGGCGATATCTTTACGATAATAGCTGTTGTCAAAATGGATTTTTTCCACTGCCTGGTAAGCCCGCTCCCGCGCTTGGTGCAGGTCTGCGCCAAGCGCGGTGACACCAAGAACTCGTCCGCCGCTGCTGACGGGAATGCCGCCTTGCAACTGCGTGCCGGCTTGGAAGACCTTGACGGATTCAATCTGTTCCGCAGCGTCAATGCCAGCGATAGCCATCCCCTTGGGATAGTGTTGCGGGTAACCCAGAGCCGCCATCACGACGCAACAGCTGGTTTCCTGGTGAAATTCGACCTTCTCGGGAGAAAGGGTGCCGTTTACGCAATCAAGCATGATCCCGACCAGGTCCGATTTGAGCCTGGCCATGAGCGGCTGGCATTCGGGATCACCAAAGCGCACATTGTACTCCAGAACCATCGGCCCTTTGTCGGTCATCATCAGGCCGGCATAGAGCACGCCCTTAAACGGGTGGCCAATTTTTGCCAGATGTCTGGTAATGGGCCGGATGGCCAGATCTGCCATGGCCTCGTACTTCTCCTGTGGCAGGATGGGGGCGGGGCTGTAGGCGCCCATGCCGCCGGTATTGAGGCCGGTGTCGTTGTCGCCGATGCGTTTGTGGTCTTGGAGCGAGGGCATGGGAACGATGGTGGCACCGTCACAAAAGGCCATGAAAGAGGCCTCTTCACCGATCAGGGCCTCTTCGACCACAACGGTTTCCCCTGCTTCTCCGAATACCTTCGCGATCATCATGTCCTTCAGGGCCTCTTCGGCCTCGGGCAAACTCTGGGCGATGACTACGCCTTTCCCGGCAGCCAGACCGTCCGCCTTGATGACCATGGGCAGCGAGTGTCCGCGTACATAGACCAGCGCCTGGTCGTAACTGTCAAAAACCTGGAAATGGGCTGTCGGTACACCGGTTTCCTTCATCATGTTTTTGGCGAAGGCCTTGGAGCCTTCGAGCTGAGCGTCGAAAGTACACGGACCGAAGCAAGGGATATGCACGGCGTCCAATGCCTCCTGCAGTCCCAGGACAAGGGGGAGTTCGGGGCCGGCGACAACAAGACCGATATTGTTGTCTCGTGCAAAAGCGACGATACCTTCTATGTCGTTGTCTTGCAGCGAAACGTTGGTGCCCAGAAGGGCCGTTCCGCCATTTCCCGGGGCAATGTACAATTTGTCCAGCAAAGGGCTTTGACTGATTTTCCATGCCAGGGCGTGTTCGCGTCCACCGGCTCCAACTATTAGTATATTCAAATAATCCTCCTGTAGTCCTATTTTGTTGGAAACGAGCGCTCTAGGGGCGACGTTTAAATAATTTTTCCAGATCGCTTATGCCCCAGCGTAGTGCAACAGGGCGACCATGCGGGCAGTAATTTTTTTCCGGCAGATGTTGCCAGGAATCGACAAGCGCCAGTGCCTCGTCCGGGGTGAGCTTGTCTCCGGCTTTAATGGCGGCCTTGCAGGCCATGACCGCCCAGAGATCTTCCATTGAGGTGGCTTTGTCCGTCAGGATGTCCTGCAGGAATTCTTTGGCTTTGGATGGCGTCAAGAGGGCTGGAATGGAGTGCAGCATCAGGAGCCCGGGGGCCAGTTCAAGAGAAAATCCCAGCTCGTCAAGCTTTGTCCAGATTTCCTGTGCCAGGGTCGCCTGGGCTGGATGGAGGGGAATTTCAAGGGGCAGAAGAAGCGGCCGCCTGTCTCTTCGCGAGCCTTGGGCACGCAGCATGTTGAACAGGACGCGTTCATGAGCGGCGTGCTGATCGATAAGCGTGATCTCGTCTTTTGCGGCCAAAATCAGGTATGTTTGAGCAAATTGCCCAAGATACTGAACTCCTGCTGGTGCCTGAGCTTTTGAAGTGTTCGCTTCAGTCAATGAGTTCCGGGTGGCCTGAACGTCCTCAGCAGGACGGGCTTCGGGCAGCGCGCTGTCAGACGCTTCGAAGAGTTTTTGCGCAGCGGCCGAGGAAGAGAATTTTTGCGGCCAATCCTGATCATACGTGTAGGAGTCCTGTCCCGCCTTGCTGTTGATCAGACCGGGAACAAAAACAGGAGGTTCCATCACAGGCAAAGACGTATGGACTTGGCTGACGGAAAGCGGCTGGGCAAGATCTGATGTTTGGGTCTGGTGGGCATTACGTTCCAAGGTCTGAAGAACGGCTCTACGTATGATCCGGAAAATGGCGCCGTCATCCTGGAAGCGTACTTCGGTTTTGGCCGGGTGCACGTTGACATCAACCTCATCCGGGGGGATTTCCATAAAAATGACCGCTTGAGGATATTCCTTGCCAAGAATTCTTCCCCGGTAAGCTTCCCGGATGGCACTCAGGATTGTCTTGTCCTGGACCGGGCGGGAGTTGACATAGACAAAAATGCGGTCTGGACGGCCCTGAGCCATGGCAGGATCGCCGACAAGACCGTGAATGGAAAGAGGGCCGTCCATGTAGCTGACGCCATGCAGGGATTCGACAACCTCCTTGGGCCAGATGGCCGCCAGGCGCTGTACGAGATCCTGTCCTGCCAGGAAGCGGTGTACACTGCGTTCAGCATTTATGAGTTCAAAATCTACATGCGGATTGGCAAGTGCAATGCGGGCGACAAGTTCGGCGCATTTGCGGGTCTCCGTACCCGGTTTTTTCAAAAATTTAAGACGAGCGGGTACGTTGGAGAACAGATCGTTAATTTCAACATCCGTTCCTTTTGGCATGGCTGTTTTGTCCTGACGCAGAATTCGCCCATGCAGCACCTCCAAAACTCCACCTTCTCCGTCCTGTCTGGCGGAGGCGATGCGGAAGCGCGAAACCGAAGCTATGCTCGGCAGGGCTTCTCCTCGGAATCCGAAACTTTTTATTTGCTGTAAGTCCTGGAGATTTTCCAGCTTGCTTGTGGCGTGGCGAGTAACGGCAAGTTCAAGTTGATCTTCGGGGATACCCGAACCGTTATCGCTTATTTTGATGCAGGATTGACCTCCGTCGCGGATTTGAATGCGAATTCGGGTCGCGCCTGCATCCAGGGCGTTCTCAATAAGCT
Organism: Desulfomicrobium sp.; assembly: GCA_041690155.1. Taxonomy (GTDB): domain Bacteria; phylum Desulfobacterota; class Desulfovibrionia; order Desulfovibrionales; family Desulfomicrobiaceae; genus Desulfomicrobium. The sequence goes on from JAWLHW010000003.1 coordinate 6,788, forward strand.
CTTTCAAAACGCTGGATGGTCGTTCAACGACCTCTCCGGCAGCAATCTGGTTCTGCAATTCGGGAGGCAGAAGGCGGATCTGTTTTTCCGGGATCATGTCTTAACGGCCCAAGGATCCTAATTGTGCGAGGATGACGCGAAATTCAAAGCGGGAGTCCTCGTCGGTTTTGCTCCATGATGTTTCGGCGGAGAAACATTGATGATCGTAGCGCAAGGTCAGTCTTTTTTCCAGGTCGGTACTGGCCTCCCAATCGACGCGGTACAAAAAGGCGGCGCTCCATTGATTATTAATGGCAAGCCCGCCACCAAAGGAGGCGATGCGCTGGCGTTCTTGAACCTGCCTTAAGTATTCGTCGATTTCTTCCAGAAAATCCAGGCTGAACGAGGCGTATAGAAGATTGTCATAGTAGGCAGAGAGTGAATGCTCATGCTCGATGATCTGACCTTCGTATGGGGAAAACCACGTCTTGTTATTCAGGTATAGCCATGGACTGATTCTGGTGGTCAGATCCGTCAGGACATCAGAAAAGGGGCGGTTCGGATATTCATCAGTGTCGTCGTTTCGTCTTTCTTCGCGGATGTTGTAGGATTGCTCGAAACGCAACCTCGCCATTTCAAAGAAATCCATTTGCAGTCCAGGCTCACTCTGCTCTTCCAGACCGGGCTGCCATTTTCCAGTCTTGATGGTAAAAATATTCGTAATAGAATAAGTAAGTTCATTTTTTGCATCAATTCGATCCGTTTCGTCAAAATAGGGATATTTTCCCTGATCAGAGTAAGGGATGTAATTATATTCAAGACGGGGTTGAAGAGCATGTTTCAATTTCATCCATGCCGGAGAATCTGCATTTTTATCGATGCTGGATTCGTCTTTTAAAGTGAATATTTTAGAGAATTCTGTATAAGCAGTTGTGGAAAAATCAGGAAAAAATCTTGTTTGTGTGCTTTCATCTGTGTCTACATCGCTATCTTCGCCTTCAAATCGCTGCACAAAATAAGTTGTGCTGCGCATGCCGGCTTTTGGAATGATGGAGCCATACTCAAAGTGTAATGGCAATCCAATAATCGGATGGATGTCAAAACGAGTGCCTGTTGTCCCGTACTCTCTCCAAAATGAGGTCAGCTGAGAACTTCCCTCAACGGTCATGGGAGTGTCCAGAAGTTGAGTCTGGTAAAGGTGCAGGTTGAGTTCAGGAAGTCTTTGCAGCGTAGGGTTGTCGGCTTTTCCTTTATTTGTAAGGTTATTGTTGCTGCCGTATTCAAGATTTTGCGTGTATTCCATGAGTCCCTGGAAACCCAGGTCCCCCCAGTTACGACTGAGAAGCGCGCGGTTAATTCGCAGGTTGCTGTCGCTGTCTTCAATATCACGCCCAAAATACTGTAAAAAATCGCGGCGGCTTTTATTATAACCGGAATACCCGCGTGAAAATTCCCGCAGATAATCCTGGTCTGAAACCATATCCAGGTCGAATTTGAGATTCCAGTCCGGTTCTCCAAGATAGCCGTCAAACTTGCCCCTTGCCCACCAGCGATTGCGATTGCTGCGCGACATGTCGGAGTTGTCGCTGTAGAGTGATTCGCCCTCGGTCTGTTGATCATAGAGGTAGTCGAGTTTCCAGATGCCCTTGCTGTGGATGTCGGGCACCATGCGGTATTCAGCGCCAAGCATGAGGCCTTTTTTTGACATGAGGTGCGAGTAGAGCGTGACGTCCTGCTCTTCATCAATGACCTGATAATAGGGCTGATCGTAGGTGATGCCGAGGCGGTCGCTGGTGCCTATCTCGGGCAGGAGAAAACCGCTTTGTCTTTTGGTCTTGACGGGGATTACCGCGTAGGGAGCGGCAAAGACGGGTTGATCGAGGATTTGAAAGCGGGGCGTCCAGAGATGCGCATAGCCGTCGACCGTAATATCGCCCCGTGAGGATTTGATCGACCAGGCCGGACGGTCTCCGTCGCAGACTGTGATGGTGGCTTCCCGAAATTCGTAAGTATCTGCGCCTGTTTTTTTGAGCACTGCGCCCTCGAAATACATGTGCGGATCTTCCATGAAGATCTGGCCGTTTTTGAGCCATCCGGTATTTGTGTTGAGGTCGAATTCCGCTTCTTGCGCTTTCAGAAAATCGCCTTGAAATCTGGCTTCGACATTGCCCTTGAGGAAGACCCATTTCGTTGATTGGTAATACCGCGCATAATCGGCGCGGATATAGTCATCCCCTCTGTCCAGCACTACGTTTCCGAATGCTTCCAGATATTGATTGTCGTGGCTCGCGGCTGTCTTGTCGGCGAGCAGTCGCCATGATGACTGGGGAGAGTTGTCCTGTGCCGAGGCTGGGTCGAAAGCGGATGAGGCCAGCACATAAATGACGCAAAGCAGGGGAATGAAAAGGATTCGCAGCTTCATGGGTTCGCCGTTGGATGGTCGAGAGTTGGTGTGGATGTGGCGGCACTGGTAGCATAAGCGACGCTGGATGCCTAGTCCGAAGTGAGTGCTTAGGCCGGCGGGGGAGTTGACGAATCACATGATTTGATGGTTGAGACGGGGGCGCAAAGTGGTTGATTAACGTGCTGGATTCATAACTAACTTTGAGATGCCCCCTTGTCTTATTTTTCACAAACAGCTTGACCTTGAAAGGGAGGTGATTTAAGTACCCCGCAAATCTGCCCTGCTTTTCCAACGCGTTGCGCGGTCAATTATAAAATCGTATAACACTTTGTATTTAAAGGTATTTATGGAACTACAAAAATTCTTGACCGACAACCATCACGTCATTTGTGCACAATGGTCAGAGGCGATCATCAAAACATACCCTGAAGAGGGTGCCAAATTTTTTTCCGGTTCGTCCAATCAGTTTGCCAACCCCGTGGGTCACACTTTTCGCAACAATGTCGAGCGGATATATAAAATATTGCTCAGCGACGCGGATGTTTCGGAATGTTCCACTGATCTGGACGGGATTTTACGTATCAGGGCCGTGCAAGGGTTTGCTCCGTCGGTTGCTCTAAGTTTTCTCCCTGCCCTCAAGGAGATTGTCCGCCGCCAACTTGAAAAAGCTGGCCCTGCCGAGCACGCTGATGCCAAGTTGCATGAATGGAACACTCGCGTTGACAGGCTGACAATGCTGGGCTTTGACCTGTACATGAATTGCCGGGAGCTTCTTTGGAAGCAAAAAGCAAATCAGTTATATAGTAGAACTCATAAATTGCTTGAAAGGGCTGATTTATTGAAAGACGAGGAGGTAGCGGGGTAGTGTCCGTCATTTATATTTTTTGTGTTAACCCTTTAGCGAGGTAAAAGGTACATGAAAGCTCTTTACTCCCTTTTCCTGGTCTTTGCCCTCGCGGCATTAGCCCTAGTGGGCGCCGGGGCGATGGGTATGGAAAAAGCCTTTGGGCTGTACATACCCTTCCTGGCAGTCGCGGTTTTTGTGGTGGGATTCTGTATGAGAGTTGTGGATTGGGGGAAATCGGCTGTGCCGTTTTGTATCCCCACAACGTGTGGTCAGCAGGAATCCCTGCCGTGGATCAAACAGAGCACCATCGAAAATCCTTCCACCACGGGCGGCGTCGTGATGAGGATGCTTTTGGAAGTGTTGCTGTTCAGGTCGCTTTTTCGCAATACCAAGGTTGATCTGCATGAAGGTACAAAAGTTACCTACAGTTCAAGCAAATGGTTGTGGCTTGGCGCTCTGGCATTCCACTATTCCTTTTTGGTCATTGTTCTGCGGCATTTGCGCTTTTTCACAGAGCCGGTGCCGGGCATTATCGCCGGCATTGAAGCCATGGACAGCATGCTGCAGATCGGCGCTCCGACGCTCTATCTTTCCGACGTCGTGTTTGTCGCCGCTGTAACCTATCTTTTTGTGCGCCGCGTAGTGGTTCCCCAGATCCGTTACATCTCTTTGGTGCAGGACTACTTTCCGTTGTTCCTGATTCTCGGCATCGCCTTTTCGGGGATTTTCATGCGGTATTTCGCCAAGGTTGACATCATCTCGGTCAAGCAACTGGCCATGGGACTGGTGACATTTTCCTGGGTCATACCGGAAGGGATCGGAGTGATGTTCTACATTCACATGTTCCTGGTTTCCGTGCTTCTGGCCTATTTTCCGCTCAGCAAGCTCATGCACATGGGCGGCGTGTTCCTTTCGCCCACACGCAACATGAACTGTGCTTCCAGAAAGTTCAGGCACATCAATCCCTGGAAGTTCGAAAACGTTCATTACCACACATATGAAGAATACGAGGACGAATTCCGTGAGAAGATGGTCGATAAGGATCTTCCCGTGGACAAGCCTCTAGCAGAAGGAGCCGAGTAATGTCTGATCTGCCACGCCCTGAAGCGCTTTTTGCGAATATCGATTACACGCCGCCCAAGGCGGACTGGATGGACGTTCCGGCGGAGATCAAACCCGGCCGGTACTGTTATGCAGCCAACCCTGACAGCGTGAATTACCTGGGTCTGCCGCATGCCCGGAAGTGGAATCCTCTCGACGACGACTGGAAACTTCCGGAGAACTGGCAGGAAATCATCTTCAACGGCCTGCGTGAACGTCTGCAGAAATACCGTTCGTTCAAGATTTTCATGGACATCTGCGTGCGTTGCGGCGCCTGTGCAGACAAATGTCATTTCTTTATCGGCTCCGGTGATCCGAAGAACATGCCGGTGCTGCGCGCCGAACTGCTTCGCTCAGTTTATCGCGGGGAATTTTCCACCTTTGGCAAGATTCTTGGTCGTTTTGCAGGCGGACGCAAGCTGACTCCCGAAGTTTTGAAGGAGTGGTGGTATTATTTCTTCCAGTGCTCCGAATGCCGCCGTTGCTCTGTCTTTTGTCCCTACGGCATAGACACCGCCGAGGTGACAATCATCGGCCGTGAACTCCTGAACCTGCTTGGCCTCAACATCGACTGGATTGCGACTCCGGTGGCCAATTGTTACCGCACAGGCAATCATCTTGGCATTCAGCCGCACGCTTTCTTCGATATGATCGACTTTTTCTGCGACGATATCGAGGATATTACCGGTATCCGCCCAGAGCCGTCGTTCAACAAGAAGGGCGCCGACATTCTCTTCATCACTCCTTCCGGAGACGTTTTCGCTGACCCGGGTACATATACCTGCATGGGCTATCTCATGCTGTTCGAGTACCTGAAGCGCGAATACGGCCTCGACGTGACCTGGTCGACCTATGCCTCCGAGGGTGGAAACTTCGGATTCTTCACTTCGCACGAGACCATGAAGCGCCTCAATTCCAAGATGTACATGGAAGCCGACCGTCTGGGCGTGAAGTGGATTCTTGGCGGTGAATGTGGCCATATGTGGCGTGTCATCCATCAGTACATGGACACGCTCAACGGGCCCGAGTTCCAGCATTCGCGCATGGAAGTCCCCTCCAATCCGATTACAGGAACGGTGTTCAAGAATGCGGCCAGCACCAAGATGGTTCATATCGCCGAATTTACGGCGGACCTCATAAAGCATGGCAAACTCAATCTGAACAAGAAGCGCAATGCCAACATCCACCTGACCTGGCATGACTCCTGTAACCCTGCGCGCGGGATGGGTCTTCTCGATGAGCCCCGTTACGTAGCCAAGAGCGTTGTGGAGAAATTCACTGATATGCCCGAAGGCACCATCCGTGAGCAGACCTTTTGCTGCGGTGGCGGCGCTGGTCTTAACGCCGGTGAGAATGATGAACTGCGCATGATGGGCGGCCTGCCCCGTGCCAATGCAGTTAAATATGTTCATGAAAAATACGGCGTAAACATGCTGGGTTGTGTCTGCGCCATTGACCGGGCAGTGCTGCCTAATTCCATGCAATACTGGGTGCCGGAAGTCGACGTTTGCGGCTTGCATGAACTTGTTGCCAATGCCCTGGTCTTTCCTGGTGAAAAGGAACGCGAAACCGATCTGCGTGGTGAAGACCTGCCTGGGCTGGAGGATGAATAATGTACGACAAGAATAAAATTCTGATCGGTCTTGCCGTGTTCGTGGTTTTCATGACCTATCCTTTTTGGAACAACATCGGCAGTGCCGCTTATCAAAGACCTGAATTGGAAAAGCCCAAGAACGCCAAGGAATGTGTTGAAAGCGTTGAATTCATGCGCGCTGAGCACATGGCTATGTTGAATGACTGGCGCGACGAAGTCGTCCGCGGTAGTGAGCATGAGTATCATTCCACGGCCAATCATCAGGTTTTTCAGAAGAGCCTGAGCAAGACGTGTATGAAGTGTCATGAGAACAAGGAACAGTTCTGCGACAAATGCCATGCGACCGTTGCCGTGAACCCCTACTGCTGGGATTGCCATATTGATCCGAAGGGGGAAAACAAATGAAAACTTTGCGTAGAGATTTCTTGAAGATCGCTGCGGTGGCGGCTTTGGGCTGGGGAGTTCGTCCTGCCTCTGAGTTGCTTGCTGCCGGAGGTGGGACGACGAGAGAGGGATTGCTTTTCGCATCCCGACATGCGGTCCACTCCGGGCCCAATGCTCTCAAGGCCTCCCGGTGGGCCATGGTTATAGACACCGCCAAGTTGACCGATGAGATAGTGGCGGATGTCAAAAATATTTGCCACACGACGCATAATGTTCCGAATATTCCCGGTAATCAGGAGATTAAGTGGATCTGGGAAACATCGATGGAACATCTCTTTCTGGACAACCATCACGAATACCAGCCTGAGGCCGGAGCCAAGTCAGCCCTGGCCTTGTGCAACCATTGCGACAATCCCCCCTGCGTACGGGTATGCCCGACCAAGGCCACGTTCCAGCGTGAAGACGGCATCGTCATGATGGATTTTCACCGCTGCATAGGCTGTCGTTACTGCATGGCCGGATGTCCCTACGGTTCGAGAAGCTTCAACTTCAAGGACCCGCGTCCACACATTGAAAAGATTGATCTTGATTACCCCACCCGTACCAAGGGCGTGGTCGAGAAATGTGAATTCTGTGCCGAGCGCCTGGCTGAAGGGAAGCTGCCTTCGTGCGTTGAAGTCTCCGCTGGGGCCATTGCTTTCGGGGATTTGGATGACCCGGAATCCGATGTGCGCCAGTTGCTAGCTGAGCGTTTTTCCATCAGGCGCAGCCCGTACCTTGGAACCAAACCTTGTGTTTACTATCTCGTGTAAGGGGTGAGTCATGCTTGAAAAAGCCATAAATGGATCAAAAATTTATTGGGGTTGGATCGCCTTTTTGCTCCTGCTGATGAGCATCGGTGCGGCCTGTTACTGGCAACAGCTCTCCCACGGTTTGACGATCACGGGTATGAGCCGCGATGTTTCCTGGGGATTTTACATTGCGCAGTTCACCTTTCTGGTTGGCGTAGCTGCATCGGCCGTCATGCTGGTTATCCCGAAATATCTTCATAACTACCAGAAGTTCGGCAAGATTCTGATTCTTGGTGAATTTAATGCCGTGGCCATGGTTATTCTGTGTCTTTTGTTCATCGTCGCTGATTTGGGTTCGCCGCAGCGCTTGATGAACGTGCTCCTTCATCCTACGCCCAACTCTGTGCTGTTTTGGGACATGGTGGTTTTGAACGGCTACCTGCTGATCAACATCCTTGTCGGTTGGGTCACCCTTGAAGCAGAGCGCAAACAGGTTGCTCCACCCAAGTGGATCAAGTTCTTTATTTATCTGTCCATTCCATGGGCTGTGTCCATTCACACCGTTACGGCCTTCCTGTACTGCGGCCTGCCCGGGCGTGGCTACTGGCTTACCGCCGTCCTTGCCGCGCGCTTTCTGGCCTCAGCCTTTGCCGCGGGCCCTGCGTTCCTGATCCTGGTGACCTATATCGCCAAGATCTTTACCGGGTTTGATCCTGGTAAGGGCGTATTGGCCACGCTTGGAAAGACGGTTGTTTACGCCATGTGCATTAACCTCTTTTTGCTGCTGTGCGAAGTGTTCACGGTTTTTTACAGCCAGATCCCCTCGCATATGGCTCACCTTCAATACCTGTTCGTCGGCTATCACGGGCACGGAGTGTTGGTGCCCTGGATGTGGTCGGCCATGATCATGGCCGTTGTCGGCATCCTCATCCTGATTGTTCCCAAGAACAGGGAGCAGGACAACCTCCTTATCATCGGCTGTCTGCTTATTTTCATAGGCGCCTGGATCGACAAGGGTTTGGGGATGATCGGTGGCGGCTTTGTGCCCAACCCGCTGCATGAGATCACTGAATATGTGCCCACCCAGCTTGAGCTCGGTGTGTCCCTTGGTATCTATGCTACGGGCTTTCTGGTTTTGACCATCCTCTACAAGGTCGCAATCGGTGTGAAGCAGGAAGTTGAATAACACGTGAAATGCGGGCGTATTTCTTGCGCCCGCATTTTTACTATCTGAAATTAAAGGATTAATTTCCTTTGTCTTTAAGCTCGCTATTTAGGTTTACAGCCTTTTTGAAGGTGTGTAAGTGTCCCTTATTCAACCCGCATAAGCGGGAATTAAAAAGATTTTTGGAGGTTGATCATGGGTTATTCGGTTATCGTCGACAGCGACAAATGTATCGGTTGTGGCGAGTGTGTGGATGTTTGCCCCGTTGAAGTGTACGAGCTTCAGAATGGCAAGGCCGTCCCTGTGAACGAAGAGGAATGTCTTGGTTGCGAATCCTGCATCGAAGTTTGTGAGCAGAACGCTATCGTTATCGAAGAGAACTAGGTCTTTTTTTTTATGGCAGGCCCCGCCAGGGCCTGCCAGTTACCTCCGGCAATTTCAAATTTCGAGCTTCGAGCTGTGCCAAGCCTGAAGTTTTGTATCCTAAGTCCCATTTTTTCCATTTAATCGCCATTTCTGCGGGATAGTACGTATCCCGGCGAGGGAATTTCTCCATGAATCTGGATTTATCGCAATTTTTCACGGAATATGAATCGCTTGTGGCTCAGGTCGATGCCGTCTTTCAAAAAGTTTCGGGCAATTTCGCCGCCGAAGTCCGTTGCAAAGAAGGGTGCAGTGACTGCTGCCACGCTCTTTTCGATGTGACTCTTATTGAAGCCATGTATCTTAATTCCAAATTTTCCAAGCTCGATGAAATCCGCAGGAATGAAATTTTGATCGAAGCTGACAAAGCCGACCGCAAGGCGTACCTTCTCAAGAAAAAAGTTTCAAAAGAGGCCAGTGAAGTTGATCATTCCGAAATTCTGTTGCGAACAGCCAAGGAACGCCTGCGTTGTCCGCTGCTTGATTCTGAAGACAAGTGCGCACTTTACACATATCGTCCCATAACCTGTCGCATATATGGCATACCTTTGGACATTGGCGGCAAATCGCATACTTGCGGCCTGTCAGGTTTCGAACCCGGCAAGCCCTATCCTGCAGTCAAACTTGAGCGTATACAGGATATGCTTCTGTCGCTGAGTAATCAGGTTCTGGATGCCGTCGGATCGCAGTATGCCGATTTTCGACTGATGCATGTGCCTGTTTCCACAGCGCTCATGACGGTGTATTCTGATGAATTTTTCGGCAGTGGCGACTCCAAGGGTGAAGTACCCGTGGATCCCGGGTCTGTCGAGTCTGGAGGCGAAGATGCATAGGCCCATGAATATGACCGACGAACACGAAGCGCAGAAAAAGGCCATCTATGACAAGATGGCTCCCAGGAGGCGCAAGTTTGTAGATCGGATTGGCTACGATCGCTGGAACCCTTTTGCCGAACCGAAAGAGCCAATCGAATGGCGAACTGACGGTACAAAACGCACGACTCAGCAGCTTGTGCGTGAATATTTGCAAAATCATGCCCCTGAAAAGTACAGCAATGCTTATGGGCAGGGCGTTCTTGAAATGTGCCTTGGCATGGTAAACGGTGATGAGCGTTATATAGGAATGTTTGAATTTTCCAGATGGTATGCTACAGAACTTGAAAAGCATAATATCGATATTAACGACTATATGCCTTAGGTAGGTACTTATGAAAAATAGAGCTGATTACGGACCTAAAAGTGTCGATGCATTAAAAGCTGCTTTGCAAGATAATCCAGATTCTGCAGCACTTTTGTATAATTTGGGTGTTTCTTTGGTTGCTGATCGCAACTTGGTGGAAGCCAAAAAAGCTTTTAAAGAGGTGTTGGCCTTGGAGCCAAACATTGCAGAAGCTTATGTTCAGCTTGGTGGGTTGGCGATGCATGATGGCGATCTCGATGAATGTCTCAAGATGAACCAAAAAGCTGCCGAAGTGCGGCCGCGCTTTGCTGTTCCGTGGGGTAACATCGGATTTGTGCACATGCAGCAGCAAAATCCCGACAAGGCTGTCAAAGCGCTCAAGAAAGCTTTGAGCTTTGATCCGCAATTCATTCAGGCGCACACTACGCTTGGAAGTGCATATCTTGCGCTTGGAGATCCGGATGGATGCATTATGCAATGTTCAAAAGCGCTCGAAATTGAACCGATGTTTGGTCCTGCATACAATAATATTGGCCTTGCCTATCTTGAGAAAGGTGAACCCAAGAAAGCGATCATGTATTTCGACAAGGCTGCAGAGACCGGATTTGAGGTTGAAGCTCAGGTCCTTGAAGAAATCAAGCAGTACCGTTAAGGTAAGCACTGTCTGCGTTAAGCGAAATTCAGGTTGACAAAACCACGGCATTGTACGAAGATTCACGAGCATCAATTTTTCAGAACTTGCTGAAATTGTTAAGAGGTTGAGGGTCGCGCAGTAGTTCAATACCAGCGCGATGACTGTGCACGGTCTAATCTTTTTAAGGAGGATGTGTAATGGCTAAACATGCGACCCCGTTGCTGGATCAGCTTCAGAGCGGTCCGTGGCCGAGTTTTGTGGCGGACATCAAGGAGGAAGCCGAGAGACGTCATAAAAACGTGAATAATGTGGAATACCAGATTCCTGTTGACGTTTGTGACGACCTTCTCGGAATCCTGGAACTGTCCTATAAGGATGGCACCACTCACTGGAAGCACGGCGGTATCGTCGGCGTTTTCGGTTATGGCGGCGGCGTAATCGGCCGCTACTGTGACCAGCCCCAGATGTTCCCCGGTGTTGCTCACTTTCACACCATTCGTGTTGCTCAGCCTGCGGGCATGTACTACACGACTGATTTCCTGAGACAGCTCTGCGACCTGTGGGATATGCGTGGCTCCGGTTTGACCAATATGCATGGCGCCACCGGCGACATCGTGTTGCTGGGAACGACTACTCCTCAGCTGGAAGAATTCTACTTTGAGCTGACCCACAAGATGAACAACGACTTGGGTGGTTCCGGTTCCAACCTGCGCACCCCTGCTTCCTGTCTGGGTGACTCCCGCTGTGAATGGGCATGTTACGATGCTCAGGAGCTGTGCTACCAGATGACGCAGGAATATCAGGATGAGCTGCATCGTCCTGCTTTCCCTTACAAGTTTAAATTCAAGTTTGATGGTTGCCCGAATGGTTGTGTGGCTTCCATCGCTCGTTCCGACATGTCCTTCATCGGCACATGGCGTGACGACATCCGCATCGATCAGGAAGCTGTCGCTGCCTATGTCGGTGGTGAAATTCAGCCCAATGGCGGCGCTCACGCCGGCAAGGATTGGGGCGCTTTCGACATCGAAAAGGAAGTCATCGATCTCTGCCCCACCGAATGCATGTGGATGGAAGATGGCAAGCTGATGATCAACAACCGTGAATGTACCCGTTGCATGCACTGCCTGAACGTCATGCCCCGCGCTCTGCGCATCGGTAATGATCGCGGCCTGTCCATCCTGGTTGGTGCCAAGGCCCCGATCCTGGATGGCGCGCAGATGGGCTCCTTGCTCGTACCCTTCATGAAGGTCGAAGATCCTTATGACGAGATCAAGGAAATCATCGAAGGCATTTGGGAATGGTGGATGGAAGAAGGCAAGAACCGTGAACGTCTTGGTGAGCTGATCAAGCGTCAGGGTCTGGCCAAGGCTATCGCCGCCGTCGGTCTTACCCCCGTGCCTCAGCATGTAATGGAGCCCCGCCACAATCCGTACATCTTCTGGAAGGAAGAGGACGTTGAAGGCGGCTGGGATCGCGACATCGCGGATTATCGTAAACACCATCAGAGATAAGAAGGGGGTTGAAAATGGCTTTTGTTTCTTCCGGATACAATCCCGAAAAACCAATGGAAAACAGGATTTCGGACATTGGCCCCCGCCATGCTTCCGACTTCTTTCCTCCGGTCATTGCCAAGAACAAAGGGCAGTGGCTGTGGCATGAAATCTGTGAGCCCGGCATCCTGATGCACAAGGCCGAGAGCGGCGACGAAGTCTACACCGTTCGTTGCGGCGGCGCTCGCCTCATGTCCATCGGTCACATTCGCGAAATCTGCGAAATCGCCGACAAGTTCTGTGGTGGACACCTGCGTTTCACCACTCGTAACAATATTGAGTTCATGGTTACCACTCTTGATGAAGCCAAGAAACTCAAAGAATACTTGAACGATCAGAAGTTCGAGGGCGGCAGCTTCAAGTTCCCCGTTGGCGGAACCGGTGCCGGCATCACCAACATCGTTCACACCCAGGGTTGGGTTCACTGCCACACCCCGGCCACGGACGCTTCCGGTACGGTCAAGGTCGTTCTGGACGAACTCTTCGAAGAGTTCGGTCAGATGCGCATGCCCGCTCAGGTTCGCATCTCCATGGCTTGCTGTCTGAACATGTGCGGCGCCGTACACTGCTCTGACATCGCAATCCTTGGCTACCACCGCAAGCCTCCGGTCATCGACCACGAGTGGCTGGACAACCTGTGCGAAATCCCGTTGGCCGTTGCCGCTTGCCCCGTAGGCGCAATCCGTCCGACCAAGAAGGAAATCGTCACCGAAAAGGGTGAGACCAAGACCGTGAACACCGTTGCAATCAAGAACGAGCGCTGCATGTTCTGCGGTAACTGCTACACCATGTGTCCGTCTCTGCCTCTGTCCGACCAGACTGGTGACGGCCTGGTTATCATGGCTGGCGGCAAGGTTTCCAACCGCATCAGCAATCCCAAGTTCTCCAAGGTCGTCGTGGCCTTCATTCCCAATGAACCGCCCCGTTGGCCCACACTGGCCAAGGTCATCCGCCAGATCGTGGAAGCCTACGCTGCCGACGCCCGTAAGTACGAGCGTGTTGGTGACTGGGCAGAGCGCATTGGTTGGGAGCGTTTCTTCGAGAAGTGCGAACTTGATTTCTCCGAGCACATGATTGATGACTTCCGTGATCCAGCGTACTACACATGGCGCCAGACCACGAACTTCAAGTTCTAATCTACCGCTGATTTGATAATCATAGGGCCGACGCAAGTCGGCCCTAAACCATAAGAGAGGCGAGCATGGCAGATCCTAAAGAGATCGTGTTGGAGTACATCCAGTCCAAGTCCAAGCAAAAATCTAAGTTTTATTTCAACGACCTGGCCGCTCTTTTTCCCGATATGAAAATGCGCGAAGCCAAGAAAGTTATCAACCAGCTTGTGTCCGAAGGTGTTCTTGAATACTGGTCCAGCGGCAGCACCACCATGTACGGTGTTCCCGGCGCTGGGAAGCAGGCTCATTCTGAAGGCGAAGATTAAGATTTTCTGATGCCTGCCTCTTTACTGACGTGTCCTCGGATACTTGTTGCCGGCCTTGGTGGCGGTTCCGGCAAGACAATCGTCAGCTTGGGGCTGGCACGCGCTTTCACCGAACAAGGCCTGACTGTTCAGGCCTTCAAGAAGGGTCCAGATTATATTGATGCCAAATGGCTTGGCTTGGCCAGCCGGAGTATCACAAGCAATCTGGATCCTTTTTTATTGTCTTCCGGGGTGCTGCAGAATCTTTTCTGGTCACGGGCGCAGTCCTTTGATTTGGCGTTACTTGAAGGCAATCGAGGACTTTACGACGGAAAAGACGTACTCGGGACCTGTTCTTCTGCCGAGCTTGCAAAATCACTTCAGTGTCCTGTCATAATCGTGGCTGACTGCACCAAGGTCACGCGTACCATGGCCGCCATTATTCTCGGCTTGACCAAATTCGATCCAGAAGTGGATATCCGGGGTGTAATCCTCAATCGCACCGCCGGTGCCAGGCATCAAAAAATTCTGCGCCAATCCATCGAAAAGTATACGGATGTACAGGTTCTTGGCGTTCTGCCAAAGCTTCACGAAAATCCCATTCCTGAACGGCATATGGGGCTGATTTCCGACGCTGAGTTCAGCCACGACCCCTTTTCCGACCTCGCCATTTTTTTACGGACTCATGCCGACCTTGATGCCTGTCTGAGCATTGCACGTCAGGCACCCTCCGTTAAGATGGATTTGGCTCCGTTGTATCCACTTTCCGGTAAATCCGTCCCTGTGCGTATCGGTGTCGCGCGTGATGCTGCTTTGTGGTTTTATTACCATGAAAATTTCGAGGCTTTACGACACGCCGGTGCCGAATTGATTGAATTCAGTCTTCTGGCTGATTCTGAACTGCCTGAGGTTGATGCCGTGTACATGGGCGGCGGGTTTCCCGAGACATTGGCCGAGGGCCTGACCAACAATGCGGCCATGCGGCAATCGGTCAAGGAGAGTGTCCTTGGCGGCATGCCGCTGTACGCTGAGTGCGGCGGACTTATGTATCTGAGCCGCGAACTTCACTACGAAGAGGCCTCGTATCCGATGGCGGATGTATTCCCGCTGGAGACCAAGGTTTTCAAAAAACCGCAGGGCCATGGTTACATGAGCGCCCTTGTCGCTTCCGCAAACCCTTTCTATCCTATGCAAAGTCGTCTGACCGGGCATGAATTTCACTATTCGCGCTGTGTTGACACCAGCGGCATAGACTCGTTCGTCTTTCACGTTGAGCTTGGCCAGGGCATGGCTAAAGGTCATGACGGCGTCCTGTTCCGCAATTGCCTGGCAGGCTATACGCATATGCATGCTCTGGGCAATTCGCTCTGGGCGCAGAATTTCGTCTCAGCCGCCAGGATTTACAAGGAATGCCGCAACTCCGGACAGCCCTGTCCTGATATCAGATTGAAATAGTCTACTTGACGTTTATAGTAATTGTTATTAATAATTCATATCAAGAGAAACGGAGGTGAATTATGGGACAGTTACGAGCTTTCAAGGATCTGATAATCGATTGGGAAATGACTCCGGAAGATGCGGTTGCCATTTACTTGGAATGGGGAAACAACGGTTATCGTGGTGGCTATCAGTATGCAGTCAAGGGAAAGGAAGACCATTCTCACTACTTTGTTGTAAATACCTGGGATGAAAAGCCAATAGTGACTCTTTTGTACCGAAATTCGGATGGGGCTGATGAACTTGCCGTACTGCCGCTTCCAGAAAAACTGGCCGATAAGTTCATGAAGGGAGTTTATAATCACAAGGGCATCTATCCTGTGAATGATGATGTGAAACAGTGGCTTGAGAAAGAGCTCTACAATTAGTTACTGAAATTATTGAAAATATCCTCGAAAAGCCGGCAAGTCCGGCTTTTCGCTTTTTCTGGGCATTGACTGTTGCGGTCATGGCGCTAACCTATCAGGATGAAACGGTCGGTATTTGGAGCAGCATGTGCTGGTACAAAGTGAAGAAATGTTCTTAAGTATCTGGAGAGAAGATGACCTTTAGTGAATGCCAGCGGTGCGGTACGTGCTGTGAAAAAGGCGGGCCGGCTCTGCATGAGGCGGATTTGGGATTGCTTGAGCATATTCCCTTGAGTTCTGTCGTATGCCTGCGACGCGGCGAAATGGCCTTTGATCCGCGGACGCAGTCCGTGCAGCCTTTGACTTCGGAATTGATGAAGATTCGTGGGAAGGGCAGGGGCTGGGAATGTGTTTATTTCCTGTCTCAAGCAAAATCATGCTCGATATATGCCCATCGACCTCTGGAATGCCGGTCTCTTTTTTGTGCTGATACCGCATCGGTTCTTGAGGCTATGGCAGCCCCGGCTTTGTCTCGTAAAGATATTGTTCCAAAGGAATCAGGTCTATGGGATTGTATCAAGGATCATGAAATCAATTTCCCGGTCGGGCAGGCCCTGCGCCTGGCCAAGGCGGAAAATGATTTTGTGGGAGCGATCTGTCCTGAGTTGGACGATCTGATCCGTCGGGAAATACTTTTCCGACAGGTACTAGGAGACAGAGTGCAGGCAGCGGATGAGGATTTGTGGGCGTATTTGGGACGCCCCTTATGGCTCATACTGTTACCGCTGAGTCCGTTTTTTTCGCGTTACGAGCGCACCTGAAATTTTGTGTCAAATTGTTGACTTGCGAAGGTCGAGTATTATCTTTTCGCGTACATCACGAGCATAAGGAGTGGTACTACTTTGGAATATAAAGATTATTACAATCTGCTCGGAGTGGCGAAGGGCGCGAGTCAGGACGAAGTCAGCAAGGCTTTCAAGAAGCTTGCTCGCAAATATCATCCTGACTTAAATCCAAATGACCCTGAGGCCGAAGGCAAATTCAAGGAAATCAACGAAGCCTATGAGGTCCTAAAGGACCCGGAGAAACGTAAACTGTACGATTCTCTTGGCCCCAACTGGAAGGAAGGGCAGAATTTTCAGCCGCCTCCAGGGTACGAGAATTTTCAGTTCCGTTCCGGCGGGTTTGGCGGAGAGGGTTTCAGTGACTTTTTTGAAACCATTTTCGGACAGGCCGGTGGATTTGGTCAATCCGGAGGCTTCGGCGGCAGCCGTTTTGGCGGCGACCCATTTGGGCGTCCCTCGCGCAGCAGGGGCCGCGATGCTGAAGTACGCCTGACCCTGACCATGGAGGAGGCCTTCCGCGGCGGACCCAAGACCATCACCCTGCAGGAGCAGGTGCGCGGCGCCGATGGCGTGCCGCGCCTGCAATCGAAGACGCTGGAGGTGAATATCCCGCCTGGTGTGAAGGACGGAGCCAAGATCCGTCTCTCGGGACAGGGGTCGCCGGGTTCAGGTGGCGGTCCGGCAGGAGATCTGCTTTTGCAGGTCGCCATTGCCGAGCATCCGCTGTTTCGTCTTGAAGGTGTGAACGTGGTTTATGACCTGCGACTGGCCCCCTGGGAAGCGGTGCTGGGCTGCTCGGTGCGCATTCCGACCCTGGACGGCCCTGTGGATATGAACATTCCGGCCGGTCTGAGCAGCGGGCAGAAATTGCGTCTGGCCGGCAAGGGTCTCGGGAAGGGCCAGAGCCAGGGAGATCAGTTCGTGCGTATCGCCATCCGTTCGCCCAAGACCTTGACGGACCGGGAACGCGAACTCTGGGACGAATTGTCCTCAATCGCTACATTTCAGGCCAGGTAGGAGCAGGACATGACATTTGTGCAAATTCATGAGCATGGCCTTCCGGCGACTTCCGAACGCATTGGCACCAGGGAGTTTCTGGAACTTACAGGCCTCACCGAAGATACTCTTTTGGAACTTGTCCGCATGGAATGGATCATTCCATCCACAACGGCCCAGCAGGAATTTTTATTTGTACGTATGGATGTGCTCCGTGGCCGAAAGTATAAACGGCTGTGCGCCGACTTTGAATTGAGCCCGGTGGCAGGCGTCATTATTGTCGATCTGCTGGAACGTATCGATCATTTGGAAGAGCGACTGCGCAATCTGTCGAACAGGAGTTGACGGCGCAGACAAAGGGAGGATTCTTATGGATCTGAATAAATTTACGAAAAAATCACAGGAAGCCGTGGCCGAAGCCCAAGCCGTGGCCATCCGCCTCGGACACCAGCAGGTAGACGTGGATCACCTGTTCCGCGCCCTGGTGGAGCAGGAGCAGGGCCTTGTTCCCCGACTGCTGGAGCGGGCCGGATGCGATGTCCGCGCCCTGGCTTCGGCCCTGGACCAGGAGCTGGGCAAAATGCCGCGTGTCAGCGGCCCCGGTGCTCAGCCCGGACAGATATACGTCACTCAGCGCATGAATGAAGTCATGCTCGCGGCCCAGGATCTGGCCAAAAAGATGCAGGACGAATACGTCAGCGTGGAGCACGTGCTCCTGGCCATTCTGGAAAAGCCCGGAACGGGCCCCAGCGCCGTGGTGCTGCGCCAGTTCGGACTGACCAAGGACAAGATTCTCTCTGTGCTGGCCGAGGTGCGGGGCAATCAGCGGGTCACCTCCGACAACCCCGAGGAAACCTACGACGCGCTCAAGAAATACGGTCGCGATCTGGTCGAGGACGCTCGCAAGGGCAGGCTCGATCCCGTAATCGGCCGTGACTCCGAGATCCGGCGCTGCATCCGCATCCTGTCCCGGCGTACCAAGAACAACCCCGTCATGATCGGCGAGGCCGGTGTGGGCAAGACGGCCATCGTCGAGGGCCTGGCCCAGCGTATCCTGAACAAGGACGTGCCCGAGGGTTTGAAAGACAAGACCGTCTTCGCCCTCGACATGGGGGCGCTCATTGCCGGGGCCAAATATCGCGGCGAATTCGAGGAACGCCTCAAGGCCGTTTTGAAAGAGGTCCAGAAGTCCGAAGGGCGCGTCATCCTCTTTATTGACGAGCTGCACACCATTGTCGGCGCGGGCAAGACAGAAGGCGCCATGGACGCGGGCAATCTGCTCAAGCCCATGCTGGCACGCGGCGAGCTGCACTGCATCGGCGCCACCACTTTGGACGAGTATCGCAAATATATCGAAAAAGACCCGGCCCTGGAACGCCGTTTCCAGCCCGTGCTGGTGGAAGAGCCCAGCGTCGAAGACGCCATCTCCATTCTGCGCGGTCTGCGGGAACGCTTCGAGGTGCACCACGGCGTGCGTATCTCGGATTCGGCTCTGGTCACGGCAGTGACCCTGTCCAGCCGCTACATCTCGGATCGCCAGCTGCCCGATAAGGCCATCGACCTCATCGACGAAGCCGCGGCCATGATTCGCACGGAGATCGACTCGCTGCCTACGGAACTTGACGAGATCAACCGCAAGGCCATGCAGTTGGAAATCGAGCGCGAGGCCCTGAGGCGTGAGAGCGACGCCGCCTCCCGCGAGCGTCTGGAGAAACTTGAAAAGGAACTGGCCGAGCTCAAGGAGACGCAAACCGGCCTTCGCGCCCAATGGGAACGCGAGAAGAGTGGCATCGACGAGATCAGTCAGCTCAAGAAGGATCTGGAGGCGACCAAGGAGGCCATCGCCAAGGCCGAACGCGAGTACGACCTGAACAAGGCCGCGGAGCTAAAATACAGCCGCCTGATCGAACTTGAGCGCAAGCTTGAGGCGCTCTCGGGCGGACATGAAGGCGAACAGCGCCTGCTGCGCGAAGAGGTCGGGCCCGACGACATCGCGTCCATCATCTCCAAGTGGACGGGCATCCCTGTGGTCAAGCTGGTCGAAGGGGAGCGCGAGAAGCTTCTGAAGCTCGGCGACATCCTGCATGAGCGTGTCATTGGCCAGGACGAGGCCGTGCAGGCCGTGGCCGACGCGGTGCTGCGCGCCCGGGCGGGCCTCAAGAATCCGCAGCGGCCCATCGGATCATTCATGTTCCTGGGCCCTACGGGCGTTGGCAAGACAGAGTTGTGCAAGACCTTGGCCAAGAGTCTTTTCGACACTGTTGAGAACATGGTCCGCCTCGACATGAGTGAGTACATGGAAAAGCACACCGTGGCCCGGCTCATCGGTGCCCCTCCCGGCTACATCGGCTACGACGAGGGCGGACAGCTGACCGAGGCCGTGCGGCGCAAGCCTTACAGCGTGGTCCTCTTTGACGAGATCGAGAAGGCCCATCCGGATGTCTTCAACGTGCTTCTGCAGATCCTCGACGACGGCCGCCTGACCGACAGCCATGGCCGCACCGTGGATTTCAAGAACACCATCATCATCATGACCTCCAACATAGGCTCGACCCTGCTGCTTGAGGGCATCACCGAGCAGGGCGAACTGCGGGACGGCGTGCGCGAAGGGGTCATGGGTGTGCTGCGCGGGCATTTCAGGCCCGAGTTCCTGAACCGGGTGGATGAGATCGTGCTCTTCAAGCCGCTCCTTATTGAGCAGATCAAGCGCATCATCGATCTGCTTCTGGCTAATCTGCAGGCACGCCTGGATGAACGCAAGATCAGTCTTGAGCTTACCGACCGGGCCAAGGAATTCATCGCCCGCGAGGCCTACGATCCGGTCTATGGCGCAAGGCCGCTGCTGCGCTACCTGCAGCACCATCTGGAGACGCCCCTGGCCCGGGAGATCATCGGCGGTCGCCTGCACGACGGACAGAAGCTGGTGGTGGATGAAATGGACGGCTCCCTGGGCTTTCAGCTCTAAACATGGTCAACAGATCAAATCAGTCCGGCCCCGGTAGACAATGCCGGGGCCGTTTTTTTCATGCTTTCCCTGCAAGCGGACACGCGATCGGACAAGGCAGGTTCTCCTTTCTGGACCTCGAACCCGAAACAGATTACCCCTGCTTGTTTTGATCCGGAAACATAGATGGCAGATGCCAGGAGCCGCGTCGAAATCATTTTTTCAAGGAGCATTCCCATGACAGCCAAGACCTGTCTCATTCTCGATATCGGCAGCGGCACCCAGGACGTGCTGCTCTATCAGGAAGGCCTGGAACTGGAGAACTGCCCCAAGTTCATCCTGCCGTCCCCGGCCAGAAACGTGGCGGCCCGCATCCGGGAACTGACTGCCGCCGGACGCGACATTTATCTGTACGGCCAGAACATGGGGGGCGGATTCTGGCGGGCGGTCAAGGCCCACCAGGATGCCGGGTTCAGAGTCTACGCCCATCCCGAGGCCGCCCTGGCCTTGGGTGACGATCTGGATCAGGTGCGTGGCCACGGCATCGAGATCACCTCCATTCCGCCTCTTTCCGCTTCGCAGGTGCTCCTGACCGACTTCGATCCCGGTTTCTGGCGCGGGCTTCTGCAGCACGCGGGCCTGCCCCAGCCTGACCTTGTCCTGGCCTGCGTGCAGGACCATGGGTTCCACCCCGGCAAGAGCAATCGCATCTCGCGCTTTGCCTACTGGGAGCGGTTCATGAACGAGGACGGCGGGGATATTTCGCGTCTGCTCTACGCCGACCCGCCCGAGGAGATGACTCGCCTCGCCTGCCTGCGCGGCTCCATCGGAGTGGGGCTCGTGGCCGACACGGGCTCGGCGGCCCTGCTGGGGGCGCTTTTCGACCCGAGCGTGGAGCGCACGGCGGCTACGGACGGCGTGCTGGTGGTCAACGTCGGCAACAGCCACACCATCGCCTTTCTGGTGCTAGGCCGCCAGGTCATGGGCGTGTACGAGCACCATACCGGACACCTGGACGAGATCAAACTGCTGGACCACCTGGCACGGTTTCGGCGCGCAGAGCTCGATAATACGGAAGTCTTCGACGATGGCGGCCACGGCTGCGTGACCGTCCCGGACCTGCCGGACGGCTTCAACCGCATTGTGGTTCTCGGTCCCAGGCGGGCACTGCTGGCCGATGCCAAGGTGGAATTCCTGGCACCGGGCGGTGACATGATGCTGGCCGGCTGCTTTGGGCTTTTGAAAGGCTGGCTGGAGTCTGGCCGATAATCCGCCAGCCTTGCCCGGAAAGCCTTTTTCTGTTCAGGAGCCTCGAAAAACGCGGATAGTATCACACCCTCTGGTTTTTCATGTCCCGTATCCGCGAAGGAACGGTGGGACATTGCGTTTTTTTCGGGCGGGACCAAGCCGTGGCTCCGGGGTGAGCCCCATGGGAGGCGTCAGCGCAGCAGGGCCGCCGCCAAGTCCGAACCAAGCTTTTCGGCTCGGCTCAGTGCCTCGCTGTCGTCCTTGACCTTGCCTTTCTCGAACACCCTGAACACCGGTAGCACGCCAATGACCTCGTATCCCAGCGCCTCCAGGGGCAGGCGCATGGCGTCGACGGTGAAACCCATGTCCCGCTCGTCCACCTGCTCGCAGATAGCCCCGATGACGGCCTTGCGGCCCTGGCCGGCCAGGCGGCTGGACCAGCCTCGGGGGCACTCGCGGTCGAAGTTGTAGAAGCAGTACAGGCGGTCGATGAAGGCCTTCATCCAGGCCGTGACGTTGTAGTTGTGCGTGGGCGAGACGAGGATGAGCCCCCGGGAATCGAGGATGTCCGGATACAAAAAGGACATGCCGTCCGTGAGCCCGGTGCAGATCTTGTCCTTGCGGCAGCGCTCGCAGCCGATGCAGCCCTGGAAGGCGACGTCGCGCAGGTGCACGCCTTGAGCCGTGACCTTGTGCTTGCGGGCACCGGCAAGCATGGATCTGAGCAGGGTGTCGGAGTTCCCACCTTTTCTGGGGCTTCCGCCGATGCCCATTATACTGGCTTGCGGCGGTTTGAGTTCGATGCCTTTTCTGATGAGGTTCTCCCGTACATTCATGGTCAGGCCTCCTGGTGAAAGGTTTCGGGTACCGGCAGTCCGTGCCGGCACCATTTGCTTCGGGTACACCGTGAAGCTTTTTCTGTCGACACGGGGCTCCAAGGCCTCGCTGCTATGAACGCGTATTTTTCGCCACCAAGCCAAAGGGAGAATCACATGTCGGGATTGGACATATATCAACGCATTAGCGCCGCCTGCGCCATTCCAAAGGGACAGGTAGAGAGTGTGGCCGAGCTGCTGGACGAAGGCGGCACGGTGCCCTTCATTGCCCGTTACCGCAAGGAGCGCACCGGCGGGCTGGACGAAGTCGCCATCCAGATGGTGCGCGACGCGCTGGAGAGCGGGCGCGAGCTGGACAAGCGCCGCGAGGCCATCCTCGGCAGCCTGACCGAACGTGGGCTCCTGACCGACGCCCTGGGTCAGGCGGTCAGGCAGGCCCCCACCCTGGCCGAGCTGGAAGACGTGTATCTGCCGTATCGGCCAAAGAAGCGCACCCGGGCGACCATGGCCAGGGAGCGAGGCCTTGAGCCCCTGGCGCAGGCGATTCTGGCCGGGAAAGTTGATCCGCGGGCCGAGGCTGCCGGGTTCGTGAACGCGGAGCTGGATGTGCCGGACGTTCAGAGTGCGCTGGCCGGCGCACAGGACATCATCGCCGAAACCATGAGCGAGGATCGGCGCTGCCGCGAGGGCATGCGCAGGCTTTTTGCGGCGTCGGGCGTCATCGCCTCGGCCGTGCGCAAGGGCAAGGCCGAGGACGGCGAGAAGTACCGCGATTATTTCGACTGGCGCGAGACCGCCCGCACGGCTCCGGGGCACCGCATCCTGGCCATGCTGCGCGGCGAGCGCGAAAAAATCCTCTCCCTGTCCCTGCGTCCCGACCAGGATCAGGCCTTGAGCGGTCTGGCCAGGCTCTTTCCCATCCCGAAGGACCCCTGCGGGGCGGTGGTGCAGGAGGCCGTGGCCGACGGGTATTCCCGCCTGCTGGCCCCGTCGCTGGAGACGGAGCTGTGGGGCGAGCTCAAGGCCAAGGCCGACGCCGAGGCCATCGGCGTGTTCGCCGCCAACCTGCGCGAGCTGCTGTTGGCCCCGCCGCTGGGCCCGCGCCGCATCCTGGCCCTTGATCCGGGCCTGCGCACCGGCGCCAAGCTCGCCTGCCTCGATGAGCAGGGTAACCTCCTGCACTGGCAGACGATTTTTCCCGTCGGCGGCAAGGGGCAGGCCGAAGAGGCCGGGCGGGTCATCACCGCGCTGGTCAAGAGTCACCGCGTGCAGGCCATTGCCGTGGGCAACGGCACGGGCGGCCGCGAAACCGAGACGTTTGTGCGGGGCCTTGGCCTGCCCGCCGAGGTGGATGTGATTCTGGTCAACGAGGCCGGGGCCTCGGTCTATTCGGCCTCGGAGATCGCGCGCCGGGAATTTCCGGACCTGGACCTGACCTACCGTGGCGCGGTGTCCATCGGCCGCAGGCTCATGGACCCCCTGGCCGAGCTGGTCAAGATCGACCCCAAATCCATCGGCGTGGGCCAGTACCAGCACGATGTGGACCAGACGGCCCTGAAGAAGAGTCTTGGCGACGTGGTCGTGTCCTGCGTCAATCAGGTCGGCGTGGACGTGAACACGGCCAGCCCCGAACTCCTGGCCCATGTCTCCGGTCTGGGCCCGGTTCTGGCCGGCAACATCGTCGAGCACCGCCGCGAGAACGGCCCTTTCGCGGACCGCAAGGGGCTGCTCAAGGTCAAGCGTCTCGGTCCCAAGGCATTCGAGCAGTGCGCGGGATTCCTGCGCGTCCGCGACGGGAAGAACCCTCTCGACGGCAGCGCCATCCACCCCGAGCGCTACGCCCTGGTGGGGCGCATGGCCAAGGACGCGGGCTGCACCGTGGCGGAGCTGCTGAAGAATCCCGAGATCCGGCGATCCATCGACCCGGCCCGTTACGTGGACGCCGAGGTCGGCCTGCCGACCCTGCGCGACATCCTGGCCGAGCTTGAAAAGCCCGGCCGCGACCCCCGCCCGCCGTTCCAGATTTTCCGCTTCGCCGACGTGCACGACATCACCGACCTGCATCCGGGCATGAACGTGCCGGGCATCGTCACCAACGTGACCCGCTTCGGGGCCTTTGTGGACGTGGGCGTACACCAGGACGGGCTGGTGCACATCAGCAACCTGGCCGACCGCTACGTGCGCGATCCGTCCGAGGTGGTGCGCACGGGGCAGCAGGTGCAGGTCACGGTGCTGGAGGTGGACGCCAAGCGCCGCCGCATCGGCCTGTCCATGCGCACGGGCCAGGCTGGTTGAGACGCCTGCGGGCGGACGGCTTGCGGACTTTGCAAGGATCTTGCTGCGCGGGTGGACTTTTTGGCTTTTTTGCGCGAGCCGCAAAGGAAAAGTCAGGGTCTGCAACCATGTCTCGCGGGAGGTAACCATGCGACAACGATTTTTCCGTGTGGCCGTCACGGCTCTTGTATTGAGCCTTCTGGCCCTGTCAAATCAGATTCAGGCGCAGGAGAGCCCGGACGCCTGTCTGCTGTTCACCGAGGCCGATGCCGGCGCCCTGTTCCAGGAAAGCGTCTCGCCCGGTGTCGCCAGGGCCGCGATAACACCGGCAGGGCGCAGTTGCCGCTACACCTACGCCAAAGACGGCGGAGTCTTTGGCATGAGCATCACCTCCTGCACGGATGCCTCCATCGCGGAGGAAGGCATTTTCGATTCCGCGGCCGATGTCATGATGAGACAGTTGCGGGCGCGGAAAAACAGTGCCCATGCCGCCACGCTCCTGAAAATAATCCCGGGCCTGGGGGACGAGGCCTTCTGGGACGGGACGAGTCTGTGGATGCGCAAGGGCGGCCATCTTGTGCTCATCAAGCCCAATCCGCACCTGGCGGGTTCGTTTGCAAACATGGAAGCCGCCGATGCCGCGAAGGAAGAGCGCAGCCGGGAGCTGGCCGTTCAGGCCGCGGAGGTTGTCCTGCCGCGGCTTCCGTGAGCGCGCGCCGGGAATGAAAAAAAAGGGTCATGACGGGATTTGGTTCCCGTCATGACCCTTTCGCGTTGCGTCGAATCTACTTTCAGTTGATATCCTTGACGAGCTCCACCCGCCTGTTCAGGGCCCGGCCCTCCTCGTCCTCGTTGGACCCCACCGGGGCCAGAAAGCCCACTCCGGCGCTTTTCAGCCTGCCCCCAGCTACCCCGTATTTTCCGGCCAGCTCCTGCACCACGGCCTGCGCCCGTCTTTTGGACAGGTCCATGTTGTAGTCGAAGCCGCCCACTCCGTCCGTATGCCCGACCACATAGAGCTTGAGCCCCGCGTCGCCCTGCAGCAGCTTGGCGATTTCTTCAAGGGTCGGTCCGGATTCGGGCTTCAGCTCGGCCTTGTCCGTGTCAAAATAGATCCCGTACAGGGCGATGGTGCCCTGGGCCGCGATGCTTTTGGCCATGGCGCTGGCGTCCACAGTGACCATTTTCTGTTCCAAAGGCGCCGCCTCGACGAGATCGAGCAGGACCAGGGCGCGTTGCGCCGTTTCCGGGAAGTTCTTGTAGGTCTCCGTGGCCACGTATACGGAGACGTGCACATCGCCCTCTGGCCTGGACAGGGTTGCCGCCAGAAATTGCGGCTCCACCGGAGAGCTGAAAGCGTATTGCGTTATCTGGCCCTTGTTTTTGAGCTGCTTGTCCTGATGATACAATGTTCTGGCCAAGGCGTTGGGCTTGCCGCACTCACCTTCCGAACACGTGAACACGGTTTCGTATCCGTTCTGCTCCAGTTCCTGGGCATAGTTGTGAAAGACTTCCAGGGCCGAGCGCTCCGGCGGGGCGACATACAGGATGCGGGTATACTCGCCCGTGACCCTGGTCGAGGGATCGGGCGGAAGATCGTACCCTTTGAGCGCCCCGGTGACGAGGTGGAACTGACCGAACTCGCGGTAGTCGTAGCCGATGATTTCCGATCCCTCGTAACGCTTGAGCAGCGGGCTGTCCTTGGAACCGGGAACGTCGGCGGCGAAGACCGCACTGGCAGACAGCAGTATGACGGACGCCGCCATCAGCATTGAAATGATGGTCATGATGCGGTCCGTTGAAGAGTGATGCGATTTCGCTTCCCTGTGCATGCGGGCTCCTTGGTTCATTGATTCAACGCGTCACTGTGATGGCCGGGGAGGGTTCGCCCTCCATGCCTGCGGCCGTATGATGGATGATGCGGTAGCTCGCCGGGCCTGCGGATGGGTTGGTGTCCATGGCCTGGTCCGTGTCCGATAAGCCCTTGGCGATGGTCCGCCAGGGGCCGTCTCCGCTGTCCCGCCGCTGTACGGTCAGCAGAAAGGGCGATGGCGGGGGTATGAAGCGGATGAGGACATGGTAGAAGGGGTCCTGCACGAATTTCGCCGTGGGCGCGGCAGGCACGGGAATGGCCGGGACGCCGACCGTGACCAGACGCTTGCCGCTCAATTCGCTTTCGCGCCCCGCGCTGTCGCGGGCCAGGACCGCGTACCAGTAGCTCTGGCCGGGCTCCAACGCGACGTCCACGAAACTGTGCTGGTCCGCGGAGAGGCTCTCCGCCAGCACGTCGGCTTGCCGCAGCCCTTCATTGCCGCGCAGGATGGACAGGGTTGCGGTTTTCTTCTCCGGAACGCCCGGCGCAAAGGACAGCACGACCTTGCCGTCAGCGCCGTCGACAGCGGTGATGAGCGGCGCGGGGGGCTTGCTGGTGTCCTCGATGGCGGCCCTGACCTCCGCGCTGGGCGGACTGATCTTGTTGTCGAAGGACACGGCCCTGACCCTGTAATGATAGACCCCGAAAGTGCCCGCGATGTATTGATCCCGGTACTGCCGGTCCGAGGTGATGGATGGGCTCAGCCTGGCCCATTGCGCGGAACCCTCGGCGCGGCGTTCCACGATGTATCCGGCGATGGGGTAGTCTGCCCGGTCCCAGGTCAGCTGCGTCTCTACCGGGCTTGTCCTGGCCTGCACCTTTTGCGGCGCGGGCGGGGCCGTGGCCGTGGGGGGCATGGCCGTGGCCACGCCGGAAGGCGGCCCCATCTCGCCCGTGGGGGAGACCGATCGCACGCGGTAATGGTAGATTATGCTGTCCACGACGTCCGTATCGGTCCAGGTCGCGGTTTTCGGGTCCAGGGCTTTCGGGGTGAGCAGGACGTACAGGCCGCTGTAGGACGTCGATCTTTCCACGGCGTGGCCGATGATGTTGGGATTGTCTGAAGACTCCCAGTTCAGGACCACCTTGCCCGGCTGGGCCGTGGCCGTGAGCGAGGGTGGCGGCAACAGGGCTTCGGGGTCGTCCATGAACAGGCTGACCGTCGCGGAAAGGCTGGTCCGTCCGAAGGCGTCCAGGCTGCGCACGGAGTAGGTCAACGTCAGCCCGACCTGCGCCAGGTCGTCGATCATGGCCGGTTCGGTGCTGTTCCAGCCTACGCCGAGGAGCACTGCGTCCGTGGCTACCGGCACCGGTGGCTGCCCGTTTTCCGAGCGTTCCACGATGTAGGCCATGACCGGGGTTTCCGGCGGGGTGGATGGCGCGTTCCAGAACAGGGCCGCGCCCTGCGGATGGGCCTCGGCGCGCAGATCTCCGGGCGGCGGAAGGGGAGCAGTGGCCGCGCCGGCATCGACCAGGTCGCAGGTCAGCCTGGTTTTCGACGGTGTGCCGGAAGCGGAAAGACCCACGACGGAATAGGTCCGCTTTCCCTTGGGCAGCCCCGTAAGAGCGTGGGCCACGCCCAGGGCCTGGGCCCTGGACCAGGAGCTCATGGCCTGCATTCCCAGGAGCGGCCGCAGGTTGGCGAACTCCTCCGGGCTCCCGGCTGTGGTCAGCCCCTGGACAATGGCCCGGACCAGCTGGGCTTCCTGCGCGTCCAGGGCCGACATGTGCTCGGGGCCTAGCGGGGCAATATCCGCCAGCGTTTTGTCGTTCTGGTCCAGGAGCCGCCACCCGCCTGCAGGCCAGTACCCGGCCGGGGGCGCCCACAGGAAGCGGATCTCTCCCTTGCCGTCGGATGCGGCCAGGAGCACTCCCGCGCCCGGTTTGGCTGCCGCGCCGGCCTGGGGTGCGAGGGTCAGGATCAGCATGGCCGCGAGAATACACAGGGTCAGAGGGAATCGGAATGCATGTCGTGTTGTGCTCATGGTGCTGGCCTTCAGATCAGGGTGACATTGAGGGAGTAATCGCCGAACCATCCGCAATCGATGTCGAATCCGGCTCGCAGATGCAGCGGCATGGCCTCGACATGGAAGTTAATGGATTTGCTGGCCGAGAACTTGGCGCCGTCGCAGGACGGCACCCAGGCCGAGACGCCTGCACCGGCCCGGAAATCTGCGGACAGGTGCGCCGAGGGCGACACGCCCACGCCGACCATGGCATTGAGGTATGCTTCGACAGCGGCGAACCCCAGACAGATTTTGCCCGAACCGACTTTGAGTCCTCCTCCGAGGCGAAGCCCCATTTTTTGTCCGAGCTGCATGTAGCCATCCACATTGGCAATGAGAAAATGCACCTGAATGGGGCTTGCCAGCCTGCCGCAGTATATTTCCCAGTCGTCTGCGCCGAAATAGAGCCCCACCGTGCCCCGGTCGTTTTCGGCGCCCTTGGGCGCGGTCAGGGAAACGGCTCCGCCGAACATGGACATGCTGCCCCATATCTTGCCGCTGAAGGCGCTGCCGGCGTATTCGAAGAAGGCGCCGCCATTGACCTTGTACGTCAGGAGCTTCACGCCATTGAATTCCATGCGATAGACCGCGTCTTCCGGCAGCACCGTGATCTGTCCGGCCATCTCGAAAACCTGCGGCTCGGTGGATGAGACGCCGATGCCGGCCGAATAGACCATCACGCCGGGATTGTTCGGAGCGGCCGAAAGTGGGTTGCCGGACGGGGAGAACACATCCTTGCTGAATCCGTACGCAAGCCCCCCGTTCACGGTTTGCAGGGCCACGCCCGGGAAGATGGGTGCGTTCAGGTCGCTTACGTCGGCGTGGGTCAGCCAGTAACCGTCCCCGGCGGCCGTGCCGTAGCGGAAGGTCGCCTTGACCGGGGTGTCCATGCCGAACATTTTGGTTTCGACCGTGCCGCCAAAGGTGTCCTGCACCGCGCCCCCGCCCGAGGCATCGGCCAGGTATATGGGATCGAGGGATGCGTAGAGGGGGGCGCCGTGCGCGGCGAAGCCTCCTCCGCTCGTCTTGATTTCCGGTGCGACGGTGGTTTCGGCCATGGGACGGCCGATGGGGAAGCTTATGCCCGTCGTGAATTTCGAGTGCTTGGGTCCGGTGGCAAAATAGGCCTGGCCCATGGGCTTTTTCACCGCATAGACGATGTCCACCGGGGCCTCGCTCAAGCCCGGGAAATCGATCTTTCCTTTGAGCGTAAAGTCCAGTCGTTCGGGTTTGAGGTCATCCACGTGGGACGTGGCTGCAATGGCCTGCAGCTGGACCTGTACGTCGCCGAGTTTGGTCTGGGCGTTCAGGCCCGCATTGTGGCTAGTCCCATCTCCATTGAAGTACGCCACGCCGTAGATGTTGAAGAACAGGTCGCTTACGGTGGTGGAGACTTCCGTCCCGCCCTCGTCCCTGAAGGTGAAGGTCGTGTCCGTGCTGATGCCCCAGCCTGTGGTCTTGCGCTCGAACTTCCTGACCTGTGTGTGCATGCGCACATTGCCGTAATCCTCTGACGCCTCCTGGCCCGCGAAGTTGAATTCAAGGTCGGAATTGGCGTCCTTCTGGGTGTAGTCGAGGGTCATGGATCCGCCCTCCAGGGTCATGGCCGGCCAGGGCATTTCGATGCGCATGTTGATGTATTCGGCGATCAGACCGTTGTTTCCGGCGCTGATGTCGATGGCGTCGAACTTGATGCTCCCGGCACCGAACACGTAGTCGAAATTGTTGAAGCGACTGTGTCCGGTGATGCCCGTGTCCGCGAGGTACCAGTTCTTGGCGGTTACGCCCGCCTGGGTCAGCATGAAGAGGTAGGGATAGAGGACGGCGTTTTCCCCCAGATGCACCCCGACCCAGCCGGCTCCGCTCGCCAGCACCCCGAGCTGCGGCGCGTCCGTCGCGTCCTGCATCTGAAGCTGGGCGATTTTGAGGCCTGAATGTCCGGATGGGTTCGAGCCCTGGGTGCGGCTCAGGTCCAGCCGCACGTCGTCGGACTCGATCTGGAAATAGCTGTGGCCGATCTGGGTTTTGGGCAATTTCTGGCTTGCGGCGTACCAGCCCGATTCCGGGATCAGGGGCGCCTCGACCCCTTGCCAGTCCGGCGGGAGGGTGCCTCCGGTCTCCACCACGCGTATGGTGTTGTCCTTGACCTTGATGTCGAAAACGGCCTTCAGGTCCTCCTTCACGCTGCCTTTGAGGCTCTTCAGGGTGGCGCTCACGCCGGGCAATTCGTCATAGGTCTGGCCCAGATTCCCGGCGTTTATGGTGCCGCTGGTGACCAGGCCGTCATCATCGACCTCGAACCCCTGGAACCCGATGTCCACGTAACGCAGGCCCTGGCCGCTCGTTCCGTCGGGCAGGTCGAAGAGCAGGGTGCCCGTGCCGCTCCAGCGGCCGTTGACCTCTGTGGTCCGGCCCTGCAGGCCGGTGATGAGGAACTCCTTGCCCCCGGCCACGGGGAAGCGGAAAATGCAGGGTTCGCCGGGCTTTGGCGTGCTGACCAGATAGGCTTTGGGCTCGGACACCACCTGGTCCGCCTGGGTCGAATAGAACTCGGGGATGGGCATGCCGCCGGACCCTTCCTTGGCGCGGACGGCGTATTTCTTTTCGCCGTCCTCCAGCACCGCTTCCACGGTGACCTTGTGATAGGCTGGCTTGTCCAGGGGCAGGCTGGGCGAGGTGAAGACTTCGGTGTCGCGCAGGATGTCCTGGGCGTAGGTGTTGTCTTCCTTGAGGCCGGCCCTTTCGGGAGAGGGGCCGAGCTTGATGCCGCCCTGCTCGTGGATGACGGTTCCGTCCACCTTCCAGATCAGCCTGATCTTTCCGCTGCCGTAGTATGTAAGTTCCGCCGTGGCGAAAAAGGCGGCGTCGCAGGTCGAAGCCCTGGCCGCGTCCAGGGTTGCGCCGGAAATCTGCCCGGCGATGGATGTTTCCGTCATCTGTCCGGTTACGGGCAGGCCGTCCTGGACGGCAATATTGGAGCCAAGCTGAACTTGACCGGTTTGCACAGGCTTCGTGGAGGCCGATGAGCCCTGTCCGGAGGCCTGTATCGGCCCGGACGGCCGGGATGGGGATTGGATGGCGCCACCCGGTTTTTGTGCCGGAGATGACTCGGCGGTTTTCTGGCCGGAGAACTCGATGATGGCCAGGTTTTCTAGGTGCAAGGGGCCGATGGCGGCCGGGTCGGCCTTGATGTCGATGATCGTTGGTTCACAGTAGAGCAGGAAGGCTCGCCCGCCGGGAATCTTGAACTGACCCAGCGCGCTCCTGCCAGCGGCGGATGCCGAAAGGTTTGAAGCGGCCGCCGCGCCTCCCGAGGCGCTTAAGGCCCCAGGGTTGACGGCGTCGGACAGAACCGCTCCCGAGTCGGCCAGAAGGGTTTGTCTGGTCATGAGCGGCGTAAGATGGGCCTGGCTTGGCGGCGGTTCCGGGGCCTTGCTCATGCTTACAATGCTGTGGATGGTGCCGACGTCCTCGGCAGGGAGCACAAACAGGCGGATCTGGAATTCGTTCGAGTAGCGGTAGGTGTGCTGCAGCTTGATGTTCAGGTTCGCGATGGGAGGAAGCTGCTCGCCGCTGACGGGTTGGCCGGTCTTTTCGACGGCGTTGCCTGGAACGGCCGTGACGATGTCGTACGAGCCGTCCCCCCAGTCGACGAACATGTTGCTTATGGTCCAGCTGTCGACCGGGGTTATCCCGGTATACCCCGCACTTCCCGCGTATTGTCCCCAATGCGTGTCATAGACCAGGGCCCACGGGCATTCCTCGATGTTGATCAGGCCCGAGATCTGGATCTTGTCCCCGACATAGAAGATGTCTCCGGCAGACCCGACGGCGTCGGGAGTGAGCTGGGTGTTGGCCATGGAGCAGGCCAGGCCCGTGGGGCTGAAGGCGGGCAGCTTGATGGGCCAGCGCTCCGAGATCGCGATCTGCACGTCCGTGGTCGTGGTGACGACCTGTTGCATGGCCGCGCCGGGGGATTGAAAGCTCCCGGTGGACTGCAGCCCGCCGGCCTGGCCGCTTCCGGCGGATTCGCCCTGGCCTGGAGCTGGCGCGCTCTGGGTGGTCACTTTCTTGTATCCGGTCACCTCCCAAAACAGGGCGTTCCGGGCAAAGCTGTCCGCCAGCTGCTGCGCGATGCCGCCGGGGCCTTGCGGAGCGGATACCTCACTGATGGCGGAGCTGCCGGACGTGACGCTGTTGGCCGAAACCCCAGATGCGGACAGCGCGGACTGCAACGAGCCAGTCTTTGATCCTTTCGCTTTCGGTTTCTGCGTTTCGGGCGAGGTTTGTTCGGCGGGCTGCGGATTGCGGGCCAGGTCGAAAATTTCGGTGATGAAGTCAGCGTCAGGGGCGTAAAAGCGGTCCGGCATGGGTAGTCCGCCGATTTTGCGGGTCATCAGCACCGTGCCTGCGCCGTTGAGGATGCGCAGCTCGAACCACTGCGAGGCCACGTCCTTTTCCATCCACTCAAAGCGTGTGGAGTCCGTGACCTTGGGGGTTCCGTGGTCGCCCTGGGAGTTCTCCATGATCCAGTAGGTGCCGTGCTCCGGTTTTTCCAGGAAGATGGAGCCCATGGCGAATTCGACGTCTTTCAACGGCGGCTGGATGACCATGGGCGGCTTGACGCCGGTGTACACGGCCTTGACCAGTCCGGACGCCCCGGTCTCCCGCCATCCGTCCTCGCCGGGCAGCCGGAATTTGAGGGCGCGCGGCCCGGGGGACGCCTTGACGCCCACGGTTACGGTCATGGTCGCCCTGGTGGGATTTGCGACCTGAAGGTTCGAGACAGCCACATCCGCGCCAAGCTCCACGCTCATGCCGGCGGCGAACAGATCACCGAGCACCGTCACTTCGTAGCTTTTGCCCGGATACCATCGGTTGGGGTTCAAGAGCGAAACCTGGGGCTGGAGCGTGAGTTTGGGCAGTTCAGGCTTGACCTGAATGGCGGCCGTCTTTTTCGCCACGACCACGCCCAGCAGGCGGGTCGCTTCCCAGGACGCGTCAGGGCCGGGTCTGGCCTCCATCGGGCGCGGACCAGGAGTGGCCGTTTCCGGGACCTGCACGGTGAATGTGGCCGTGGCAGGTGAGGTGACGGTGAAATTTTGGACCACGATGTCCTTGCCGAAGCGGGCCTCCAGCATCTCGGGCAGGGCCGCGCCCTGCAGGGTGACCTCGTAGGTTGCGTTCTGTTCCCATTGGCTAGGAGTGATGGTCAGCAGCTTGGGCGGGTCCGTCTTGACGACCGGGACGCTGATCGCTGCCGCCGGTTTGGCCTGAACCTCGGCCAGGGCCTGGGTGCGGGCCCATTTTGAGTCCGGGCCGGGGCGGATTTCCAGCCATTGCCTGCCCAGCGGGGCCTGGTCCGCGACGCGGACCGTCATGCGGGCCATGGCGGGGGACGTCACGGTCAGCTTTTTGATCTCGAGGCCCTTGGCAAAACGCGTCTCCAGGCCTTGGGGCAGGTTGGCTCCCCGGACCGTAACCTCGTATTCTCCACCTTGAGTCCACTTGTTGGGGGTGATGGTCGTGACCATGGGCGCGGCCGGCGGCTTGACCTGGATCGGAAGCGCCGCCTTGCCCGGAGGTTCGGGCTGGGGGTTGATGGTCACCATGAACGGCAACCGCGAAGTGTGCATGCCCGTTCTGTCGGAATAGGAAACGGCCCGCTGGCCGGGCGCGGCGTCCTTGGCCGCCGTGACCGTGACGCGCAGGGTGCCTCCGCCGGGTTTGGGTAGCAGGGCCGAAACGCCGGGTCCAAAACTCAGCTGGCGCACGAATTCCAGGCCCGTCCCGGAGATCGTCAGCTCCCTTGTCTCGCCCTGCGCGATGGAGCCTGGCGTGATGGACTGGATGACCGTTGCGGCCTGAACCGCCGACACGGTCAGCCGGGCCTGGCTCGGCTTGGTCGTGCCTTTGTACTGGACGGTGATGGTGCGCACGCCGGGCGCGGCCGTGCCTGTCACGGAAACAGGCGCAAGCAGTATCTTGTCACCGACCTGCTGGATGGGGCCCACGGTCACGCCCGGACCCATGTTCAGAATCATGTCCTTGCTCAGGTTCCGCCCGGTCAGGTTCAGGGTCGCGCTCTGTCCCTGCTGCAGTGCGGCGGGGGCAACGGAAGTCAGTTCGGGAAAGGACGCCTGGGGCTGAATGACGGTCATGCCGGGTTTTGGACTGACCGGGAGTGTCTTGGGCGTGATCGTGATCTGTGGCCTTGTCGGTTGGAGAGGCAACGTCTTTTTCAGGGTGTCGGCATGGATGGCCTGCGCGCACAGAAGGCCGGTCATGAGGGTCAGGATTGCACAAATCTCACGCCATGATTTCATGATGCACCTCGAAACGCCCGGCGGGCGCTGGAATCAAAGAAGTCTTGCTATTTCCCGGAAACCCCCTGGTCGCGCAGGGGAACCGTCAATTCGAGTTCCGATGCGGCTCCGGAAAAAACGACGATGCGGTATTCGCTGGCCGCCACGGGCCTGCCGTCCACCAGGGCCTGGACCTGCCAGGCATGAGGGGAGTTGGTGACCAGCTTGGCCAGGTCGAAGAGTGAGAGCATGTAATAGTTGCGCCCGGTGCGGGCCGAGAGCACGGGGGCGGAGGTGTCCAGTTCGGTCAGGGGTCGGGTCATGGCCTCGGGTTCCAGGGTGAAGAGACGGAAGAGGTAGGTCGCGCCTTCCTGCGCCGGGGTCCAGGAGAAGACCGGCGGCGATTCGGAGGACAGGGCTACATGGTCACGGTCCTGGGGTACCTGCAGACCTAGGGAAGGCAGGTTCGGGATTCTCTCCTCGGCCGTGACGAAGTACTGGATGCCGGGAACATCGAAGGCCGGCGCCGGATCCTGGATTTCAAATCGCACGGTGTGCAGCCCGGTGGCGTAGGTCGGAAAGGCAGGTACGGCGGGGCTGGCGATGATGGCCTCGCGCATGCCGGGCAGGAGCTGCTTGGTCACGAAACCCAGGATCTGCCCATCTGCTACCCATCGTCCGCGCAGGAGGCCCTGGCCGTTGTAGGTGATGATGGCCGCCGCCCGCAGGCCCTTGGTGTTGCGCGGCACGGTGATGCGTTCCCCGGAATGGGGGCGCGGGGCTTCGCCTGGCGCGGGTTGGTTGAATTCCAGGCGCAGGCCGATGACGGCGAACTCCCCGGCGGGCGAGGGCACGATCTGCAGGCTTGTTTCCATTGTCCCGGAGGGGATGTCTGCCGCACTGGTTTCAAAGATGCGGCGAAAGATGATGCGTCCCACATCGGCCTTCATGGCCGCGGCGGTGATCCGGGCCGGGACCAGAAGCAGTTCCGTGCCCGTGCCCCTGGAGTTGACCACGGTGATGCTGACCGTGCGGTCAACGGTGCCGAGCAGATCGCCGCCTGGAGTGTAAAACGCTCCCTGGGTGGATGTGGCGACGTAGCTCGCGTTAACCACGGACTCCAAGATCGTGTACATCAATTGCACGGGGCTTTGAGTTCCGGGCGAGATGTTGGCCATGCGCGGGGTGGCGGTTATGGTCGGGGCGGCGTTGGCTGCAGCCGGAATCAGAAGGAGCACGGCCATGCAGATCAGGCAGCCATGCGCCGCCAGATATCGAAGGGGGAGTCGCAGGATTGAGTTCATAGCTGTTTCCTCGCTTATGGCCATGAGACCGGGATACTGAAGTTCAGGGAAAGAAAGGCGATATATTCATCGTCGTCGGTGTTGCCGACATGGTCCTTGGTCCGTGAATACTGTCCGCTCAGGCCCAGGGTCTTGGTCACGCTTTCCAGAAAATTCGCGCCCAGTATCCAGTTGTACTGCGCCTGTCCGTTGAACACGGACACGTGCATGGAGCTGTCGTTGGTGCGGGAATCAAGCCCGGACAGGGTCAGGTTCAGGTTCTGGGAGTCCGTGATCAGCCAGGTGGTGGACAGGGTGCCGAGCCAGTCCTCGGTGACCAGACTGCCGGGGTCCGTTTCGGTCCGGGCGTAGGTCACGGAGGGGTTCAGGGACAGCTCCGGCACCGGCTGCCAGCCCAGGGACAGGAGTATCTGGTGCGAGAGGCTGTCCATGTCCGCACCCGACTTGTCGTCAAAGGACGTGAACACGTAACTGGGCACGACGCTCCAGGTCTCCCGGGCCAGGGACAGCCCGACGGAGAGGATGCGCGACTGGTTGTCGATGCCCTGGAATCCTTCTGGTTCGTGGCCGCTTTTCTGCCAGCTCAAGTTGGCGTTGGCGAAGAGAAAGGGCCAGTCGGTCTTGTTCAATGTGTAGCCCAAATCCAGACCAGTGCTGCGCACTGTGGGGATGTTGTCCAGCTTCTCGACATTGTCGTAACTGTGCATGCCGTTGAAGGACAGGCTCGATTCCTCGAAGGTCTTGGAGGCGTACAGGTTGTATTCCTTGCGGTTGTTGATGGCTCCTGGGCTTATGATGCTCTGGAAATACCTGTCCCGAAAGGAATAGCCGCCGCCGTAGTCCAGGGTGTCGTACCGGCCGGACATTTTACTGCGCCAGGCCTGGCCATGTTTTGTGCCGTAAGGCCCCTGCGTGTCCTGGTTGAAGGCGCTGCGGGCGTATTCGATTTCGCCCAGCAGCAGTTCATCCACAATGGCGCCGGACAGGGCTGCGCTGTAAATTTGCCCTTTGGTTTCCGGAACCAGATCCGCGCCGCCAACGTCACTTGCCTCGCCGCTTTGTCCGGTCACGGCGGTGACCTTGAGCTGGACGTCTTTTTCAGGGTAAAGGCCCTGGGTCAGGGTCATGCCGGTAAAACGCTGGTTGGAATCCTCCACCGGGAGCAGGTGGTCGAAATCGGCCACGGTATTGCTGCGCAGCACGAAACCCTGCAGATAAGTCTCCTGCGCGTTCAGTTCCAGCAGTCCGCCGCGCCTTGCCAGCGGCCCTCCGGCGAGTTCCGTGGTCTCGACGCTGACGTCGCCCAGAGACAGGCTCTGCTTGTCATAGGCGAGTTTCAGAAGGTAGGAATTGAGGCTGAATTTTTCCTGGCCCCCGTAGTTGTCGCTGTCATCCACGAACCAGCCGTTGGCGTCGAGAGTGACCCGGAATTTGTCCTTTTCCAGGACCGAGGACAGCGTGCCCGAGGTCTGGACCTGCCAGTCGGGGGAGGCGCTGCCGGGATGCTCGCCCAGCTTGCCGACCAGATTCGTGTCCAGCTGGAATGAGGCGCTGGCCCTGTCCCATGCGTCGGACTGGGGGATGAAAAAGCGCCATAGCGCATCGGGTAGGGGCTGTCCCTCCTGATCCAGCGCCTCGACCATGACGGTGTGCGAGCCGTAATCGAGGTCGAATTCAGGAGTGTAGATGATGGTCGAGTCGGTGATGGTGGCCAGGGTGCTGACGTCCACATCGTCCAGGGTCAGGCGCAACGTGGCCGCTCCTGGCGGGATGGGCGCGGTGATGACTGGGCGGCGTGACTGCACGCGCTGACCGGCCATGTCCGGCAGGACCAGCGATGGCCCGGGGTCTTGACCCCGTGCCATGGAAGAAATTCCGGGCATGCAGAAGAGAATCAGGAAGAGCGCAACGACACGAACGGAACGATGCATGGCCAGCCTCCTCGTCTATGAAGCGTGGAGCGGGCTGCAGGTGAGAAGGTTTTTTGAAGAGCAGAGTTTCCGGCGCAACGGCCTGCAGAAATTGGCATCTTTTAAAACATCTTGCGGGATTATGGCAATGTTTAATTTTGCTCTTGGGGGAAAATAGGTCCTATATGACCTATGGGACCTATAGGACCTATGAAAAAGCTAAAGCTTCAGGAAGAAGGCCGATTGGCCAGCCACACCCCCGAGATCACCATGGCCCCCCCGCTGAGTAGCGATGAGGTTACGGGTTCGCCCAAAATTACATAGCCCATGGCAATGGCAAAAACCGGCACCAGGTTGATGAAAATTCCGGCCCTGGCCGGGCCGATGGCTTTGATTCCGGCGTAATACCAAGTGAAGGCTACGCCCGTGGCGACCACGCCCAGAAAGAGAATGTTGCCCCAGTCCACAAGGCTGGCCCGGCCCATGTCTGCCAGCAGTCCGTGACTCAGGGCCGGGCCGATGAGCATGAGGGTGCCCAGCAGGCACGACCATGTCACCGTCAGGAGCGGGTCGAGCCTGCGCATGACCCTGCTGCCGGCCAGGGAATAGGCGGTCCAGGCCGCTACGCAGCCCAGGATCATGAGATCTCCGCGTGAGAGCCCGCCACGGAAAAGGTCCAGGGGATTCCCGCCGGAGAGGACGATGGCGGCCCCGGTCAGGGACAAAAGGGTACCCAGGATTTTTTTCCAGGTGAGCTTGTCGCCCATGAACAGGGCCGACATTATCCCGATGACCACGGGCACGGAGGCGATGATCAGCGCCGCCCGGCCGGCCGGTACGGTCTGCAGGCCGGTGAAGAAGAAGGCGTTGTAGAGGAAAATGCCGGTCAGGCCCAGAAAGGCCACGGGCAGGATCTCCTTTTTGGGTAAGCGCGGGAAACCATGCCCTGCGTGCCAGGACCACAGGAAAAGAAAAATCGAGGCCGTCACGAAGCGCAGCATGGCGGCGGAAAACGGCCCCATGTCCTGCGCCAGAATGCGTCCGGAGATCCAGGTCGCGCCCCAGAAAAAGACGGAACCGACGAGTTTGGCGTAGACGAGCATGGGCAGTTCCTTTGCGTTAGTTTGCGTGATGCGTAATGCGTGATGTGTGATGCGCTTGAAAGATTGGTTGCTTACGCCTCTAGAGGCGGAGGTTCAAGGGGGGGAGATGTGAATTCGGTTTTGAAATGACTTGCCCCGCGGGTCCGGTCTTTGATAGACATGGTTTGCACCTTTTGTTGAATCAACGAACCTCAAATATTTCAGGAGAAAACCATGACTGAAAGACTTTCCAAAGAAGAGCGCAGGGCGAATGTCATCGACGCATTGAACCAGGCTCGCGCCATGGAGCTTTTCGCCATCACCCAGTACATGAACCAGCATTACGGCCTGGACGCCATGGACTACGGCGAACTGGCCGCCAAGATGAAGCTGATCGCCATCGACGAGATGCGCCATGCCGAGATGTTCGCCGAACGCGTCAAGGAGCTTGGCGGCGAGCCGGTCACGTCCTACGAGGGCGACCTGAAAAAGGCCCAGGACGTGCGCACTATCTATCCCTACGACGCGACCCTTGAAGACGACACCATCGATATCTACAGCCAGTTCCTGCTGACCTGCCGCGATAACGGCGATGCCATCAGCGCCAAACTTTTCGAGACCATCATCGAAGAGGAGCAGGCCCACATGAATTACTTCGAGAACGTGGGCACGCATATCGAGACCCTGGGAGACACCTATCTCTCCAAGATCGCGGGAACCTCCGCCTCCACCGGCCCCACCACCAAGGGCTTTGTGATCAGCGGCGGCAACTGATTTTCATCATTAAAAGTGCCATCAGGCGTACGGGCGTGATGCCCGTGCGCTTTTTTTTCGGCTCAAAGGCTCCGGCCAAAAGTGCCGGGGCGTGATTGTTCCGCGCGGCAGGCGAAGCCGGTGCTTGACCGAGACGGGTTTACAGGCCAATTTACCGGGCGATCTCGCACGCTCGCAAGGCCCGTGTTCCGCGAACATGAAATCCTTTGTCCTTTCTACAGACGGGAGTGTTGATGTCCAAACTGCCGGATTTTACTTCGGTCCGTGAATTGCGTTACGGCCTGGACCCTTACCTTGACGCCTGGCTGCTGCATTTCATGACCGAGAACAATATCGAGCCTACGGTCAACCCTGCGGAAAACGCCCAGCAGGAACAGTTGCGCTTCATGGTCGACGTGGATGACGATCAGGTATTCGTGCCCTGCTCGGACGAAATGTTCGAGAATCTGTTGCACACCCGTCTTTCTTCGGCCCTGCGCCAGGAGTACCGTGAGAAATGGCGTCTGCTGGTGCATCTGGCACGCATCAACATTAAAGACCGCTACACGCGGCGCAAGATTTTCGCCCTGTCCCGGCACAAGGTCCGGCAGGTGCTCCATGCGCCATTCCTCATCCCTTCCCGGTTCTTGAAACAGCTCATGACCATATTCATGGCCATGAGCGGGGTTCACGATCCGCAGCGCAAGGAAAAGCGTCAGGCCAACAAGCGCGCGCTCGATTTCATGAACGGCCCGGATATGAGTCGAAGCCTTTACGCCTGCCCCGATTCCAATCTGGGCTGCTCAACCATAAAGCATCTGCGCTGGGAGCTGGAATTGCTTGAGATGGCGCGACTGTGTCGCCTCTCATTACGTCCGCAGATTTGGGAAAGTCCGGCCACGGTTCGGGACGACGCGTCTTTTTTCAAGGATGTCTGCGCGCCCTGGCCTGAATTCAACGAAGCCATGACCAGAATCATGGGGCCGGACAGCAAGCAGAAAAAGCTCAAGATCCTGTATCTTCCGGGCAGCAGTGGCAGTATCATTTTTGATCTGCGCCTCATTCGCGTGCTGGTCCGTCTGGGACATAAGGTCATCCTGGCCCTGAAGGAAGGATACTGCCTGGACAGCCCGGTGATATGGGATGTGGAGCACGACAGCGCTCTGCAGGACGCTCTGGGCGAGGCTCTTTTTGTGGAAAACAGCCGCATGAGCAAGAACGAGCTCCTGCGCGCCCAGCGCGAGAGTTCGCTGCTGGTCATCTCCGACGGCACCCGGGAGCGGCTCAACCTCTGGCGCACCAGCGTGACCTTCGCCCGCTCCTGGAAAGAGGCGGATCTGATCATCGCCAAGGATTTTCCTCACCATCGCCGGCTGATCAAGAACTCCCATCTTTTCACCCGCGACATCCTCTGTCTGTACCGGGATCGTGACGGGCTGGACCAGATCCGCTTCAAGGAAAAATCGCCGCGCGTGACCAAGATCACCGAGTCCCAGATCGTGGCCCAGGCCGACTCCATCATCGCGCAGATGCGCAGCGCCCAGGGCATGGGCCGCCAGGTCATGTTCTACAGTGCCATCATCGGCAGCATCCCGGGGCAGACCAAGGTCGCCCTTGGCGTCGTCAACACCTTTGTCTCCCATTTGCGGTCCAGGCACGCCAATCTGTTGATCATAAACCCGGCAGAGCACTTCGTTGAAGGGATGGACGGGGATGATCTGATGTACATGTGGGAGCGGGTCCAGCGTAGCGGATTCATTGACGTCTGGCGATTCCAGACTGTTTCCGACATCGAGACCAGCTTCGAATTGATGGGCGAGGCCGTTCCCGCGGAATGGCACGGCAAGGATTCGACGTTTTCCACAGGCTGCACCAAGGAAATGCACATCGCCCTCGACATGCAGGACAAGCACCCCGAAATGCAGATCATCGGTCCCGAACCCAAGCGTTTTTTCAGACGGATGGAGTATGGGGTGGGCAAGTATTTCGATGCACGCATTCCGGACAAGGGGCGCGTTCTGTGAAGAAATTGTTGGTCGTAGCCCTGTGCCTGACGCTGCTGTGCGCATGCGCCGTTGCGCCCAGGCAGCCTCTGCTCGTGGAGCAAGGGCCAGATCGGGAGCTTGCGGCCCGGGTGGCGGCCACTGCGGCGAGTGACCCGGCCGCGTTGACCCGCGCCATCGAGCACTCCCTGGCCTATGTGCGCACCCGCCCTGCGGCGGACAACCCCTTTGGCGCTGAGGGGCTGGCGTGCACCTGGGAGCAGATTGCCGCCTCTCTTGAGCACCTGCGTGCGCTCATCCCCGCGCTCGGGGAAGATCCGGACCTCCTGACCCGTGAGTTCCGGTGGCTTGAAGTCCGGCCGGAGCCGCTCATGACCGGCTATTACGAGCCGCAGATGGAGGGCAGCCTTGAACCGGATCCGCGTTTTCCGGTGCCCATATACGGCCTCCCGGCTGATCTGCGCAGCGTCGATCTGGGCCGGTTCCACCCGCGCTGGAGCGGGCAGCGGCTGACCTATCGCCTGGATGAAAACGGGATCGAACCCTATCATTCGCGTGAGGAAATCGATGCAGAGGGCGCCCTGGCCTTGACGGAAACGCCCATCGCATGGACCCGCGACCCGGTGGATGTCTTCTTTTTGCAGATTCAGGGCTCGGGCCGTCTGCGCTTGCCTGACGGTTCGGTGCGCCATGTGCTGTATGCGGGCAAGAACGGGCATGAGTATGTTTCTTTGGGCAAGGTCATGATCGAGCGCGGACTTGTCCCGGCGGATGAGATGTCCATGCAGCGTATCCGGGCCTACCTGCGC
This sequence comes from Desulfomicrobium sp., assembly GCA_041690155.1. Lineage (GTDB taxonomy): Bacteria > Desulfobacterota > Desulfovibrionia > Desulfovibrionales > Desulfomicrobiaceae > Desulfomicrobium. The sequence continues at coordinate 49,288 of JAWLHW010000003.1, forward strand.
GAGCATCCGCATGAGGTTTCGGAACTCTTGAACACCAACCCAAGCTACGTTTTTTTCCGGCTGGCGCAGGACGGGCCGCTCGGGGCCATGGGGCGAACATTGACGCCGATGGTCAGCATGGCTACTGATTCTGCCTTTCTGCCGCTTGGCAGTATTCTGGCCGTGGATACCGTGCTGCCGGACACCGGCGGGACTGAAGCGCGTACGGCGTTCCTGGGGTTGGCCCAGGATCGGGGCGGGGCCATCAAGGGCAGCCGCCTGGACCTTTTTTGCGGGGCGGGGCCGCGGGCCGAATTTCTGGCCGGGCACCTGCAAGCGTCAAGTCGCGTCTATTTTCTGCTCAAAAAAGAGGAATAATCATGCAGTCCATCGATCCGCAGACCCTCAAAGACCTTTTGCGTCAGGCCTGGACCGCGCAGCTGACAAGCGTTGCCCTGTGGCATGAAGAGGACGCCCCGGCGGACCTCCCGGAGCGCCCTGGTGACGGGCTGGTGGAGCTTGTTCTTCGCCAGCACCTGAAGAATTTTCTGCTCTGGCACGTCGAGGACAGGGCCCGGCGCAAGGATGTGGACGACAGCGTCATCACCGGCTGCAAGCGCGAAATCGACGGCCTCAACCAGCAGCGCAACGATCTCATGGAGCAGGTCGATGCCTGGCTGGTGCGAGCTGTTGCCACTTTTGCCGCCCAGAAGGATCTGCCCGAAGACTCGCGCCGCTTCAACACCGAGACACTGGGTGCGGCTCTGGATCGCCTCTCCATCCTGAGCCTCAAGATTTTTCACATGCGCGAGCAGACGGGCCGCGCAGACGTGGCCGTCGAACACCTTGAGAGCTGCCGGGACAAGCTGGCCCTGCTCGAAGCCCAGCACCGGGATCTCTGCAGATCCGTCTTGGAACTGATCGACGACTACGCTCTGGGTGTGAAAAGCCCGAGGGTCTATTTTCAGTGTAAAATGTATAACGATCCGGCCCTCAATCCGGAATTGTATGCCGCAAAAACCTGTTGAGGGCTGACGCGGGAAGGAGCCAGTATGCGTGATTACGAAGTGGTCATCGGCCTTGAAGTCCATGCCCAGCTGAGGACCAAGAGCAAGATATTCTGTTCCTGTTCGACCCAGTTCGGGGCCGGTCCCAACGAGAACACCTGCCCGGTCTGCACGGGCATGCCGGGCATGTTGCCGGTTTTGAACGCCCGGGCCGTGGAATACGCGGTCAAGATGGCCATGGCCGTGGATTGTACCGTCAATCGCCGTTCCCTCTTCGCGCGCAAGAACTATTTTTATCCCGACCTGCCCATGGGCTACCAGATATCGCAGTTCGAATTGCCCGTGGCCGAGCACGGCCACATTGTCATTCACACTCAGAAGGGCGAAAAGCGCATCGGCATCACCCGCATCCACATGGAAAACGACGCGGGCAAAAACATCCATTCCTCCACGGACAACGCGTCCTACGTGGACCTGAACCGGGCCGGGGTGCCGCTCATCGAGATCGTGAGCGAGCCGGACATGCGTTCAGCCGAGGAGGCCGTGGCCTACCTGAAGAGCCTGCGCGCCATCCTTGTTTATCTGGGCATCTGCGACGGCAATCTGGAAGAAGGCAGCTTTCGCTGCGACGCCAACGTCTCCATCCGGCCCCGCGGGCAGGAGGAGTTCGGCACCAGGGCGGAACTGAAGAACATGAACTCCTTTCGCAACATCCTGCGGGCCATCGAGTACGAGGTGGAACGCCAGATCGATCTGGTCGAGGACGGAGAGAAGGTTGTGCAGGAGACGCGCCTCTTCGATGCGGCCAAGGGCGTGACCCGCTCCATGCGCGGCAAGGAGGAAGCGCATGACTACCGCTATTTCCCGGACCCGGATCTCTTGCCCCTGATCATTGAGGAAGAGTGGATGGAGAAGTGGCGGGGCGAGCTGCCGGAACTGCCGGAGGCCCGCTGTCGCCGCTTTCAGGAGGAGCTCGGGTTGCCTGGGTACGACGCCCTGGTCCTGACGGCGGAGAAGGAGGTAGCCGACTATTTCGAGGCCGCGCTTGCAACCTGCAACGAGCCCAAGAAGATCTCGAACTGGGTTATGGGCGAGGTCATGCGCGAGTTGAATGATCGCGGTGTGACGCTTGCCGAGTGCAAGCTCCGCTCCCAGGATCTGGCCCGGCTGGTCAAGCTGGTCGATGACGGGATCATCAGCGGCACTATCGCCAAGAGCGTGTTCAAGGAGCTGTTCGAGACCGGCGGCGACCCCGAGGCCTACGTCAAGGCCAAAGGCCTGGTGCAGATTTCGGACACTTCGGCCATCGAGGGCCTGGTGGACGAGGTTCTGGCCGAAAATCCGTCGGAAGTGGAGCGTTACAAGGGCGGGGACAAGAAGCTGACCGGCTTCTTTGTCGGCCAGGTCATGAAAAAATCCAAAGGCAAGGCCAATCCGGGACTGGTCAATCAGTTGCTGGTGAAGAAACTCGGCTAGGCGGAAAAAGGCTCCATAAAAACGAAACGGGCGGCTCGAGGGTCGCCCGTTTGCGTTTGGACGGAAGGGATGCTGGAATTCTCCCCTCGTCATTATGCTATTGCCGTAAAGTGTCCCTGCATGGGTAGGCGGGATGGACCAATCCATCTTGCTGCACCGGTCCGCAAGAATGACATCCCCCACCAGTACCTCAATACCCGCTGTCGGTATGGCCCTCGGCCTCGTCGGCTGTCTGACTGAACCAGGCATCGTTTATTGAATCGCAGCCTGGCGTGCTGCCCAGGTTGTCCGTCCTGCAGGCTGCGATTCAACTCTACGAGGCCGGTGAAGGAGTTCCGGCGGGGCCGTGGGCCATGCCGACAGCGGGTCGCGGGCCGCACATCTCGGAATCTCCCGGTCTCCTATCTCTGCATCAGCGCCGCAGTCAGTTGCACGGCTTTTACCATATCGTCGACCCGGATGAACTCGTCCGTGGTGTGCACCCGGCTCATGCCGATGCCCAGGTTGATGCAGGACATGCCCTGGCCGGAAAAGATGTTGGCGTCGCTGCCGCCGCCCGTGCCTTTGACCGCCGCGGTCAGGTTCAGATCGTTGCAGGCGTGCAGGGCGCGGTGCAGGAGTTTGCTGTCGGCGGGGACGTCCATGGCCGGGTAGGAGATTTCGTGACTGAAATCAAAGTTTCCGCCCAATTCCTGGGCCGCTTCGACGCAACACAGGCGCATGTGCTCAATCTGAGCCATGAGCTTGGCGTTGCCCTGCGATCTGGCCTCTCCGGTCAGTGTCACGCAGTCCGGCACGATGTTCGTTTGCCCGCCGCCTTCGATGCGTCCGAGATTGGCGACCGTTTCCTCGTCGATGCGCAGGAGCTTCATGCGGCTGACCGCATTGGCCGCCATCTGGATGGCGCTGATTCCTTTTTCCGGTTCGATGCCGGCATGGGCCGTGCGGCCGTGAAAGGTAATGGTCATGCCGGCCTTGGATGGTGCGCGAACAATGATGGTGCCGACGTCCCCGCTTGAATCAAGGACCACGACCTCCCGGGCTTTGACCCGTGAAAAATCCAGGTGTTTGGCGCCGAACATCCCGGCCTCTTCGCAGACCGTGAACAGCAGGAAAAGTTCGGGATGGGGGATGCCGTCTTCCTCAAGGTGAAAGAGAGCTTCCAGAATGGCGCTGATGCCGGCCTTGTCGTCGCCGCCGAGGACGGTGTTTGCCGCAGAGCGGATGACTCCGTCGGTCAGGACGGGCTCGACGCCCACGCAGGGCCCGACGCAGTCCATGTGCGCGGAAAAAGCCATGGCGTCGCCCGGGCCGGTGGCGGGCACGCGGACAATGACATTGCCTGTGTTTCCTCCGAAAAAAGAGCCCGCGTTATCGACGTGGACATCATAGCCACGGGCAGCGAGCAGGGCGCACAGGTGATCGGCCACGGGTTTTTCCTGTCCGGAGGGGCTGTCGAGGCGGACCAGGTCGAGAAATGTTTTTGTCAGTCGATCTTTATTTATCATGGGAAATGAGATTCCTTGTAGATGGGAGTTGCCGATATCATTGCTTTTTGATTAGAAAAGGTCAACAAGCCAGAAATAAATCGGCAGAGTCCGGGCTTACGAGTCAAGTTATGAATCATCGGGGCGCTTGGCAGAATATTCAATAAAACAAGGGGGATTTATGCGGCGAGAGAACGCGGTTGAAACACACAGCAAGTTCATGGGCTACCTGCTCTGGGTTTTCGGATTTACGGGAGCGCATCGTTTTTATTATGGTCGCCCCATTTCCGGGACGATCTATTTTTTCACTCTTGGCCTTCTTCTCATCGGCTGGATTGTAGACCTTTTTCTCATTCCATCCATGGATCGCACGGCTGCGCTGCGTTTTCGGGCCGGACGCATCGACTATTCCCTGGCCTGGATTCTGCTCACCTTTCTGGGCGTTCTGGGCGTGCACCGCATGTACATGGGCAAGTGGATCACGGGCATCCTCTACATGCTGACCGGAGGATTCTTTCTGATCGGCTATATCTATGATTTTTGGACATTAAACGACCAGATCACGGTCCTTAACGCCACCAACGGTTAAGAGGCTGGCAGGCTATTCCTGCTTTTTTGGATTGTTGTCCGGGAACCATTTGCGGGTCAGGGCTTTGAGTTCCCCCTCGGCCTCAATTTCGCGGAGCGCCGCGTTTATCCTTTCGAGCAATTCGGGTTGCCCTTTGGGTAGTGCGATGGCCACATCGGAGCCTGGGTCCGGACTCAGGAGTATACGAATTTTGAGGCCGCGCTGCCTGGCCAGGTATTTGCCGACCCCCAGCGGCATGATGGCTGCCGTGGTTTCTCCTCGCGCCAGAAGGTCCATGGATTCTTCCTTGCTCCTGACCTGCATGATGCGGATTTTGTGATGGATGCCTTCCTTTTTCCAGAGCAGCTCCACAAAGGAGTGCCTGTCACCGGTTATGACAAGGCCAAAAAGGTCTTCAACCCTGGTAACGGTGCTGTTTGCGGGCACAAAGACCACGTCATAACGCTTGGTGTAGGGCGTTGAGAATTCGAAATATTCGTGGCGGAATGCGTTGACCTCCATGCCCACGATCATGTCTATCCGGCCGAAAAGCAACATGCTTACGATATCGTCCCACGCTCCCTGTTCGAAACGGGCCGACACACCAAGTTTGGCGCAGACTGCCTTTGCTACATCGACGTCGAACCCGGCAGGCTGGTCGGCAACGGCAAATTGATACGGCGGGAATCCCGTCGCGACCCCGCAGGTCATGTGCTGCTCCTGAGACAGGCCAGGGCTGTGGCCCAGACAAATAATCAGGAAGAGAATGGGCATGATCCGAATCATGGATACTCCGCTTGAATTGTAGAATATACGATTACTACCCGCCTATCAGATGTGCGGTGTTTGAACAAGATCGGTATCCGGAATTTTACGGTCTGCCGCTGGTCGACGTGGTGCCCTGAAACGACAAACCCGGCCGGGCCGGGTTTTGTGTCCTAGTTCTGATCCGGGTTGAGTATCTTTTTGTCGAGTACGAAGACCGCCCCAATGAGCAGGAGAACGAACGCGATAAAGGAGAAAAAGCCGAACCCTCCGGAGGAAGGGCTTTGCGCCGCTTCGGCCTGTCCGTCGGCCTCGGCCTTGTCCGCGCTGGGTTCAGCATGGGCGGCATCCGCCTGCTCGGCCGGAGCCGCTTCGGCCGGGGCGTGGACATCCTTTGCCGGATCTGTGTGCATGGCGGGTTCGGAGTGGGCCGGGGGCGTTACTCCACCCAGGAGTTCGGTCTGGCCTGGATGAGCGCCAAGAACCTTCACCTTGCCGGTGAGGATGTCATACACGGCTCCAACCACTGTGACCCGGCCGTCTTTAGCTCTTTCGGCGATGGCGGGGCTGTTGCTCAAAAGGTCTTCAATGGCCTGCCAGATATTGGCTTCAATGGCCTGGACGATGAGTTCGGGAGTGTCGGCGTCCGGGTGCTCATGCCGCGCCTTCTCCACTGCCGGCACGATGTTGTCCACCAGGGCGGGAATGCTGCCGTGCACTTCGGCTCCCGTGGCCACTGCCGTGACCGCGCCGCAGTAGCTGTGTCCCAGCACCATGAGCACCGGCGTACCGAGGTGATCCACGCCATATTCGGCGGACCCGATTTCATCCGTGTCGGCCACGTTGCCGGCGACCTTGATGACAAACAGGTCTCCAATCCCTTGATCAAAAAGGATTTCAACCGGGACTCTGGAATCGGAACAGGCGATGACCGTGGCGAAGGGGGCCTGTCCTTCCGTGGTGGTCAGCAGGCGTCTGGAAAAACTTGTGTTGGGGTGGGTGGATTGCCCCAGGGCGAACCTCAGATTTCCTTCGGTAAGCATCTTCAGTCCATTTTCAGGACTTACGGGATGAACGCCAGGAGATGACGCCATGACCGTAAGCGGGACAAAGACGAGCAGAAAGACCAGGACAAGACGTTTGGCAAACATGTTGAACCCCTGACTTAAGGTTTGAGGTGAGCAGCTTTGGCTGCGATCTTATGAATACATAATGCTTGGAAAAATATTTTGGAATTTAGCGTAGCTTCAAGCATATTTCAAGGAGCGTTGTGATTTAAAGTTTCTTTTTTAAGAGGGGGGAGCCTTACGGGCTATAAAAAAACGGCGCGTGGCCGAAGCCGTGCGCCGTTTGAAAGCCAAGCAGCATTCATCTGCGATCAGGACTTGAGCACAGTCTTGTCCATGAACACGATTACACCGATCAGGGCGGCGATGAATACGAGGACAAGCATGAAGCCTGAGCCGCCGGATTCCTGCGCGGCCTGGGCGTCGTCGGCGACTGCGACGTTGCCGGCTTCGGCGGGAGCTGCATGGTCTTCAGCCGGGGCGGCGGCTTCCTCGACTACTGCTTCAGGAGCTTCAGCGCCTTCAGTTTCTTCCACCGCAGGCTCCAGCGCCGTCTGCGTCTCAGCCGTTTCGGCCACTGCTTCGGTTTCGGGCGCGACGTCAGCCGTGGCTTCGGGCGTTCCATCAGGCTCGCTCTCGGAAGGCAGCGTGAGCAGGTACTGCCCAACCAGGATCTGCAGTTCGGGATGAGCGCCAAGAATCGTAACCGTTCCGCTTTGCTCATCAACCACAGCGCCCATGACTGAAATCTGGCCTTTCAATACCGCATGGATCAGGTCAGGAGATGCCACCAGCGTGTTGGCGTAAACCGCCCACACCGCGTCTTCATCCAGTCCAAGAACAACAACCAGCGGGACATTGATATCCGTGCCCTGAATGGCAAGGCCGGTTTTGGGGCCAAAACCGCCTTCAGGATTGACCACGGCGAGCTTTGGTTCAGCCAGTCCGAACAGGTCAGTTACCGGCGCGGAGATGGCCGGGTCGGCAATGACGATGGCCACGGGAGCGGGCGCAAGGCTCTGCTCCAGAACGAACTTTTCATTGCCCAGGGTCAGAGCCTTGAGGGCGGCTTCGGGAGCTGCGGCCAGGGCGGACGCGGCAATGGCACAAAAAAGCACCGTAAGGGAGAGGATTCTTTTCATGTACGGTTTCCTTATGAAATGAAGTTTGTGGTCTTAAGGAATGTCCGGGCCCGTATCATCCCCGGAACATAACCCTTGTTTGTACGCTTCGATGGCGTCCCTGTGCGCACTGGCCAGGACATCACTCCCGCAGTACCTGCAGGAGATGCGCGCCACGGCTCACCTGCCCACGATCTGCGCCGGCTTGCCGCAGATCGGGCAGGGGATGTCGTCGTTTTCGCGGGATTGACCCGAATGCATCATTTTTCCAATTGCTGAATGCCTTCCACAACCCAGTGCTTTGCGCCGCCTGTTTCGTAACGGCTAAAATGCCATGCTTCGCGAACCTGTTCGGCCGGAGCCGAGGCGGAATCCTCGCGCAGCATGGTGTCGAAGAGAACCGTCGCGATGGTCTGGTTGCCGACGGTTTTGACTTCTAGGAGCGATGCTTCCAGCAGCAGGATTTCCGTCTTGCCGGGATTGGGGTCAGCTTCGGCCTGAGCCTTGATTTCGGCGAAAACCTCCGGGGAGGTGAACTGGCGCAGATCGTCCATGTCACGGGCGTCCCATGCGGACTGCAGGCGGGTGTAAGCTGCCTTGGCGCCACCCAGAAATTCCTGGGCGTCAAATCCTGCAGGATAGTCAGGGGCCGAGGTCGATGTATGCTGCTGCGCGGTGCGCAGGTTGTCCCAGGCTCCGCGATTCATGTCGTGCGTCTGGGAAGGTCCTCCGGCGGTTTGCGCTGCGGGTTGCCTGCTGCGCAGAAAACGCATCAGCAGGAAGAGGCCACCGCCGATGAGCAGAATGTCCATCATGCCGATTCCGGAAAATCCTCCTCCAAAAAAGAGAGAGCCAAGCAGTCCGCCCATGAGCAAGCCGCCGAGCATCCCGCCGAACATGCCGCGTCCGCCCATGGGGGAAGCGCCGGGAGCTGCCTGCTGTGAGGGTGTGGAAGTCGGAGCCGCAGGCTTCTGGTAGCTTTTGGAATAGGACGGCTTGCTCCCGAAGGAGCCGCCGCCGCCCATGCGCCTTGCGTCGGCCAGATCGGGCATGGTCAACACGATGAGGCCCAGGCTGAGAATGATGGCTCCCAGGAATGAGAATTTTGTCACAAGTCCTCCTTGAAGAGTTTGATCCCGCAAGCAAGATGGATGCGGGAAGGAAACTGGATACTGTAATGCGCGTTATCAGTAAATATAATTACCGGCCGCGCAAGGGGAAGGGCTGTGCGCTGCGTAAAGTCAGCCCAAACGTAAAAAAAAAGGCAGGAGCGAAAAATTTTCGCACCTGCCAGGGAAGCCGGGTACCCGAAAACAACTGTTACCGCTGCTTCCTTTCGGACCTGACGGGGTTGGCAGCGTTTCCGCCACCCGGCTTCCCTTTCATTTTTCAAAATGGCGGAGAGGAGAGGATTCGAACCTCCGGTACCCGTTGAGGTACACACACTTTCCAGGCGTGCGCCTTAAACCAGACTCGGCCACCTCTCCGCGTTCGGGAAAAACGTCTCTATGTCAGAGGACTTGGTTTGGCAAGGGAAAAATTGGTCGAAATCGCAAATTAAGACTCTTCAAGGCCACAAGATAAGATTATGTCCCGGCATTGACAGCTTTCAGGGTAGAAGCATATTTTGATTGCGTATTGATGGCATAAAAAGGAGGCATTATGAAGACATTGAGTATCCGCGGCGTGGACGAGGATTTAGGTAAACTCCTCAAGAGCGCTGCAAAAAAAGAGGAAAAGAGCGTCAATAATTTCGTGTTGGATGTCCTGCGAAAACAGGTCGGTGCAGGCAAGGAGAAGCGATTTTCGCGGGAATGGCACGACCTGGACAGCCTTTTCGGTACGTGGAGCGCAGAGGAATATGCCGAAATCCAGAGCAGGATCGATGCGCAGAGACAGGTCGACGAAGAGTTGTGGAAATGAACAGGATACTCATCGACACCAATATCTATTCCGGCGCGTTGCGCGGCGATCAGGAAATTGTCCGGGTTTTGCGGGGAGCGGAGCACATCGGCCTGAGCGCCATATCACTGGGAGAACTTTTTTCCGGGTTCAAAGGAGGAAACAGAGAAGAAGAGAACAAAAGGGAGCTTGGTATTTTTATCGACTCTGCCCGGGTGGCACTCTATCCTGTGGACGAGTACACCGCCCAGCATTATTGCGCCATTCTCGATCAATTGCGCCGCAGCGGTTCGCCTATACCCACCAACGACATCTGGATAGCGGCCATAGCCTTTCAGCATGGACTTCCGTTATTCACGCGGGATCGCCATTTTTCAAAAATTGAAGGCCTGCTGCTTCGCTAGGCCTTC
>JAWLHW010000004.1:0-44719 GCA_041690155.1 Desulfomicrobium sp.
CCTGCTGCTCCTGGAGGCCTTGGTTTCGGATCCGTCCGGCTGGAAATGGGGGATGCAGGCAAAACACGCATTACCCAGACAATGCCCGTGCTTTTGGGAGAGGATTCTGATTCACAACTTCTTGAAATGCTGGATGAACTCAAATAGCTGGAAAAAACACTTGCTTTTTCAAAAGGGTTTAGGCAGTAACCGTTTTCGCGTTGTGGGGCTGTAGCTCAGCTGGGAGAGCGCTTGAATGGCATTCAAGAGGTCCGCGGTTCGATCCCGCGTAGCTCCACCAATTTACGCTTAAAAAACATTAGGTTACTTGAATGCCGCAAACAAAAAAGCCGTCAGAGATGACGGCTTTTTTGTGGTTCATCCGATTTAGAGCGTACGTGCTCGTTGTATGCTCACTGGGCGCTTCTGAGCTATTGAGCCCAAAACATCGCCAAACCTGCCTCATCATCGTCATCAGGTGGCGTCTTCGCGCGGATCCCGACTTTCGCGATGGAGCCCCATGCTTTGCCCTTCACTGCCTTATCGTCCTCTTTTGTTGAATATCGTCAAAACGTTACAGCGATGCTGGGCGTGGATTTTGAAATCATCAATCCTGTGACCTCATACGCCTTTCTCAAGCTTCTTGATACTGGTCGTCAGCAATTCGTCCAAACGTCTCTTCTCTTCCTGAATGTGTACTCACAGGTGCCCAGATATTTTTGCATTTATTTGGGACTTGGTTTGTTTCCTTGGATCGCTGCTGTATGTATGCCGCATTTTGGGGGGGCAGAATTTCTGTTTGCTGCAGCATGAGAATTTTATCTTTAATTGCGGCATGTTGCGTTTTTCACTTTTGAAGGTTGCGGAGGGATTCCGGTTGCCTGTTCGGCTGTGTGTAGAGGTTTTCGATTAAGTACGGATCAAAGTGTGTAGGGAAGTGTTTATCAAAATACCATTGATTAGGCATTGCAGCTAAGGAGTATATGCAAGTAATGTAAGTACTCACGAGCGCTAAGTATTCAATTTTTAGGATATATTATTCTGCATGCGAATGGATACTCGTTTATATCAATATTGTTTTATGAAAAATTAAAAAATTTTAATTATAATTTATTTAGCTGACATTTATTTTTAATACATAATGTGTCGTTTTTTTAAGTAATGTGGAATAATTTTGTTTTTTTGTGGAATATTTATACAAAATAGTAACTTTTTGTGGTCAAATCTATTAGATAATATTCAATGATATGATATCTAACTATGTAAAAAAAATTTGATTTTCTATACTGATCATTGTGTGGTTTCCGGAAAGCATGTCGCATAGGTATACATTATAAATCCTGTTCTTAAAATAGCGCAAGGCCCGTTGAAGGAGGAGTGATGAATCTTATTTTTTACGGAGAAAGGGCATGAAAAAAAAGATTCTTTTGGTTGAAGACGATCTCTTGTTGCGCAAGGGATTGAAGACAATGATCGAGATGCGCGGTGGGTTCAGTATTGAAGCGGACACAGGTACTGGTAAGGATGCGGTAAGACTCTTCGAGATGGTCCAACCGGATATTGTCCTACTTGACCTGATGCTTCCTGATATTCCCGGCACGGAGGTCTTGCGGCAGTTGAAAGAGGTGTCGGCGAAGGTTCCCGTTGTTTTACTGACCGTTTGCGAAGAGAACGAGCTGTTGTTCCAGGCTCTTGCCCTTGGTGCAAATGCCTATGTGCTCAAGGGTTCCGGCCCGGAAGAGTTGTTTTTAGGGATTCATTATTCTCTGAAAAACGAGGTGTTTATAAGTCCGAAGTTGGCCAAGGTTATTGTTGAGGACTATCTCTTGGTCAATCAGCATCGAAACTCTCTTCCTCCTTTGCACAATCTTACGCCACGGGAAAAAGAAATTGTTAAACTTATTATCGACGGGCATAAAAGCAGGGAAATTGCAGATATTCTTTTTATAAGCATTAAGACAGTGAATAAACACCGGTCGAATATACTTGTAAAGCTTGGAATCCACAACCTTTCAGAGCTTCGCCAAGGAAAAATGTATCTTTTAGAAGCAATAAATAGTTCAAATTGAAATAATAAAATAAATTTAGTGAATTTGTTATATCATACTGCTACAAGGCATATCCTATCTGGATATGCGATTTCTTCCAGTCATAAAGAAGTCTAGAGCAAAAATCCGGGTCATACTAAAAAAATCATTTCCAGAGCGGGTGCACGGCATTGGAAAGTTGTCATGTTTACGTCAGGATGAATCCAATATATTCGAATAGCTAAAAATATGCACCCCTTGCTTGAAGGGGGACTGGCTTTTTGCAGCGAGTTCATTGTGCCGCATAAGTCTTTAAAGCGAGGAGCCCTTTGCGGATTCCGTCCTCGTCAATCCCGGAATAGGCCAGGCGTACGAAGCGCCGTTCTTCACCATTTAGCGGCCGTCCGAAATGCAGCCTGGTACAGAGCGAAACGCCTGTTTTGACCAGAATGTCTTCGGCGAAGCTCGCATAATCGTCTTTAAAACCCTTGCGAGCCATCAGTTCCGTGACCTCGGGAAAGAGGTAAAAGGTGGCTTCGGGGCTGGGACAGTCAACTCCGGACATGGAATTCAGGAGTTCCACTGCAGTATCTCGCCGCTGCTTGAGTGTGGCCAGGATGGCCAAAGGGCCGGATTGGTCGCCGGTCAAGCCTTCGAGAGCGCCGTGTTGCACAAAATGGTTGGAGCAGGATTCGTCGTTGACGTTGAGCTTGGCAATAACAGCTATGATCTCACGCGGTCCGATGGCCGCGCCCAGACGCCAGCCCGTCATGGCGAACTTTTTGGAGAAGGTGTAGAGGATCACGCTGCGCTCGGCCATGCCCGGGATGGAGGCCAGGGATTCGCTTTTCCCGTCGTAGCGAATGTCGAAATAGGCTTCGTCCAGGAGGACAGCCAGGTCATGGCGTATGGCGAGCGTTGCCAGTCGTTCCCGCTCCGCTTCCGAGCACTGCGCCCCCAGCGGGTTCTGCAGATCGTTCACGATGAGCGCCCGCGTGCGCGGGGTGATGCGGCTTTCCAGATAATCCAGATCAATATGAAACCCGCTCTTATCCCGTACGTACCGGTAAGGCACGGCGATTCCACCGTGGTATTCAATTTGCGATTCGTAAATCGGATAGCCCGGATTGGGGTAGAGCACTTCCTCACCCGGATTCATGCAGGTCATGATGAATTTGCCGATGACCGGCTTGCCGCCGGGCTGAACCGCCACGTTTTCCATGGTGTAGGAGGTTCCTCTGGCCGCATTCACATCCAGGGCCAGGGCATCGCGCAACTCGGGAATGCCGGGACTCGGGCAGTAGCCGGTCTTTCCGGCATGCATGGCGCGGCAGGCTGCATCCATGACGTTGGCCGGAGTGGGGATATTCATGTCACCCAGATGAAAGGGGAAGACCTCGTGTCCGGCAGCCTTGTGCGCGGCAGCGCGTGCGGCCACGGCAAAAGCGGTCTCGGTGCCGAGTTTTGTGATTCTTTCTGCTATGCGCATGTCGCCATCTCACTTTCAGTTTGAAGATTCAGGATTCGAGGAAACGTCGGATGTTCAGGTAGTCAACGGCCTCCACGAGCCGGACGATCTCGTCTTCCAGTTAATCGAGCGTGATTCACACGGCGTTGGTCAGCCGCGTGCAGGCTTTGAACGCCGATGTCCCGGCGGGCTGGCGAGGTGTCCGAATTCAGGGTGGCATCGTACCCGCACCGGCTAAGTTAGTACAGGATTTTCGCACATCAAGGAAGTGAATGCCTATCCCCGGAAGCTAGGTAGCGAATCGTTGTTGTACACAATAAATGTACATATTATTCTTTTAAAATAAGTAGTTATCCTGATTGTGAATTGGGGATTTACTTTGCACTGTCACGACGCAACCACGGGATGGAATTGTCTCTCCCATCATGCCAACCAGCCCATACTGTGCGTCCATGCGCGCAGGACCGGTGATGAGTCCTGCCATGACCGTTTATGCGTTGAAATCCCGGTTTCAGAGTTTGCTCCGCCCCGCCAGCCGATTCCTGGCGCTCCAGGGGGTGACGGCCAATCAGATTACTGTCGCAGCCATGATCCTGTCTGCGGCGGCGGGAAGTATTGTCTGGCTTTTTGCAGGGGCAAGATGGGCCGAAGACTGTTTGAAATGGAGGCTCGTCGGGCAATCCGTCAGGGTGTCACCGCAGTTTTGGATTTGACGTCGGAATTTTCTGAGCCCTCTTCCTTTAGAGCTGTGCGCTATCTGAATGTGCCCCTCCTCGATCTGACCGCCCCGACCGGCGCCCAGTTCGCCGAAGCCGTCTCGTTCATCAAAAGCGAAATGGCGCGTGGCACGGTCTATGTGCATTGCAAGGCCGGGTATTCGCGCAGCGCCGCGATCATCGGCGGTTATCTCATCGAAAAGGGAGACTGCGGGAATGCCTTTGATGCGGTTGCTCTGTTGCGCGGGAAGAGGCCTGGTGTAGTGGTGCGCGACGAAGTCGTGTCTTTTCTTCAAACGTGTACGATTCAGGGCTGATGTCCATAGACAGAAATGAGAAGACTCCTCTTGGCAATCCTTTGCATCATCGCTGTCGGTTTCGCGATCCCGGAAAGGATCGTGATCCCGGTGGTCTGGGCGACGCCCAGTAACTGGAACCGGAAATCCTTCTGGCACGATCCGTGGGGACTGTCCGGGGTCCACAAGGGTATCGACATCTTTGGCCGTCGGGGGACAGTCGTGACGAGCGCCACGGCGGGCATCGTGCTTTTTGTCGGGAGCATCGACCGAGGCGGCAACGTGGCCGTGGTGCTGGGGCCGAAATGGCGTCTGCATTATTACGCCCACCTGGACTCCATCACGGTGTCCGCGCTTCGTCTTGTCCAGCCCGGCGGTGAACTGGGAACACTCGGCGATACCGGCAACGCACGCGGCACGCCGCCCCATCTGCACTACTCCGTGCTGCGCATTTTTCCCGTCCCGTGGGACATCGACGGTTCGACGCAGGGTTGGTTGAAGGCGTTTTACCTCGACCCTGATCCGTATCTCCGCGGCACACCATGAATTGTTCGCTTCAAGGCCTGCAGCAGTTGAGTATCGAAGTCCATTCCGACGCAACCGAGAACGAGGATACCGGTAATGAAAAGTCTGAGAAAAATGTGCGGATTCACGCCCTACATCCTGGTGGTGCTCCTCAACGCGATCACCGATCTGGGGCACAAGATCGTCATTCAGAACACGGTGTTCAAGACCTTTTCGGGGACTGAACAGATTGCACTGACCGCCACGGTGAACGCGCTCCTGTTGCTGCCGTTCATCCTTCTTTTCACCCCGGCCGCCTGCATCGCCGACAGGTTCGCCAAGAGCCGGGTCATCAGGATCTCCGCGGCCGCTGCGATCCCTCTGGCTGTGCTGATCGTGATCTTTTACCATGCGGGGCTGTTCTGGCCCGCCTTTCTCATGACGTTCCTGCTGGCCGTGCAGAGCGCCTTCTATTCTCCAGCCAAGTACGGCTACATCAAGGAGATGACCGGACCGGAGGGCCTTGCACAGGCCAATGCCGCCGTGCAGGCGGTCACCATAGTGGCCATCCTCTTCGGAGCTGTGATCTTTTCCATATTTTTCGAGGCGTTTTTGCCGGAAACCATGCCGGACAGTCCGCATGAAATTCTGAGGGCCATCGCTCCGTGCGGGTACATTCTGGTGGCCGGGACCGTCCTGGAAACCATCCTCGCCTTCAGGTTGCCGGAAATCCGCCCCGGAGACCGACAGGTCGCGATCGACACCGTGAAATACCTTCGGGGAGGATATCTGCGGGACAACGTGAACTTGCTCAGGGAAAAGCAGGTCATCTGGCTCTCAATCATCGGGCTGACCATTTTCTGGTCCGTGAACCAGGTCCTGCTTGCGACATTCGGGGCGTATCTGAAGGATGTCGCCGGGGAGACGAACACGGTCGTGACCCAGGGCATGCTCGCCCTTGGCGGCCTGGGCATCGTCGTCGGTTCCGTGATGGCGGGCAAGGTGTCGCGCAATTTCATCGAGACGGGCACCATCCCCCTGGGCGCCATGGGCATGACCGTGTGCCTCTTCCTGTTGCCGAACATCGAAAGCCGGGCACTGCTTGGCGTGCTTCTTTTCGGCTACGGCGTCTGCGGGGGGCTTCTGGTTGTGCCGCTCAATGCCCTGATCCAGTTTTCAGCCCGGGACAGGGAAATGGGCAAGATTCTGGCCGGAAACAATTTTCTCCAGAATATCGGCATGCTGGCCTTTCTGGGGCTGACTCTGGCCATGTCGCTCGCAGGCATTGGCAGCGTGCCCCTTTTCTATATTCTCGCGGCAGTCGCCCTGGGCGGCACAATATATACGCTCGGGAAACTGCCCCAGTCCCTGTTGCGATACCTGCTCTACATTCTGTTCTCGCAGCGTTACAGACTGTCGGTGTCCGGACTCAACCATCTGCCCGCGGACGGTGGCGTGCTTCTGCTGGGGAACCATGTCAGCTGGATCGATTGGGCGGTGCTGCATCTGGCCGTTCCGCGTCGCTTGCGCTTCGTTATGGAACGTTCCATCTACGAGCGTTGGTACCTGAAATGGTTTCTCAGTCGCCTGGGCATGATTCCCATTTCCTCGCGAGGCAGCAGACAGGCCCTGCGGGACGTGGAGGCGGCCCTCAAGGCCGGTGAATGCGTGGTCATCTTTCCCGAAGGCGCCATCAGCCGCAACGGACAACTCGGGGAATTCAAGCGTGGTTTCGAGATTCCGGCCCGCGAATCGGGCTGCGTGATCGTTCCCTTCTATTTGCGCGGTCTCTGGGGCAGTCTGTTTTCCTTCGCCGGCCCACGACTGCGGGAGACGTCACGCATCCGCAGCATCCGCGACGTAACGGTCTGCTTCGGGCCGCCGATGGCAGCGACGGCCTCGGCTTCGGAGGTCAAGAAAGTTGTCTCCAGGCTGTCCATCGGGGCCTGGAGTGAGTATTCCCAAACTTTCGATCCCATACACGTGGCCTGGCTCAAGACTGCCAAGCGCTATCCTGGTCGGCGCGCAGTGGCCGACTCGACGGGGAGCGACATGTCCCAGCGTCGGCTTCTGTCCGCGTGCATTCTCACCTCCCGCATGCTGAGGAAAAGGACCGCCGGCCAGAAGAACGTGGGCGTGCTCCTGCCGGCAAGCGTCGGCGGGGTCATCGCCAACATGTCCCTGCTCATGCTCGGCAAGACCGTGGTGAATCTCAACTACACCACGGGGCCGGACATATTGCCGGGGATTCTCGAGCGGGCGCATATCGGGACCATCGTCACTTCCGAGGCGTTTCTCGCCAGGCTCCGGGGCAGGGGGATCGACTTGGGCGGGATTCTGCAGGACCGGGAGGTGTTTTTCATGGAAACGTTGCGCTCGGGCATCGGCAAGGGCGCTTTTGTCGCTACCATGATCGCCTCGCAGGTCCTGCCCGCCTTTGTGCTGCGGCTTCTCTTTTTTCACCGGGTTTGTCTGGAAGATACCGCGGCCATTCTCTTCAGCAGCGGTTCCGAAGGATCGCCCAAGGGAGTCATGCTCACCCACGAGAACATCATGGGCAACATCAAGCAGGTGGCCAGCCTCTTCAACGCCCAGGACAACGACGTTTTCCTCGGGACGCTGCCGCTCTTTCACGCCTTCGGCCTCACGGTGACCACGTTCATGCCGCTGATTGAAGGCATACCCGTGGTCTGTCACCCCGACCCCACGGACGCCTACAGGGTCGGATGTCTTGCAGCCGAACACCAGGCGACGTTTCTTTGCGCCACCCCGACATTTCTCGGCCTCTACGCCCGCAATCCGAAGCTGCATCGTCTCATGTTCTCCTCTCTGCGCCTGGTGGTCGCCGGTGCGGAGAGGCTCAACGACGAGACACGCCGGGCCTTCAAGGAAAAGTTCGGGCTGGAGATTCACGAAGGCTACGGCACCACGGAGACTACGCCCGTGGCCACTGTGAACACCGTGGATGTGCTCAACACCAATGGGTTTTCGGTGCAGGTCGGCTCAAAGCCGGGGACGGTGGGCCTGCCGTTGCCCGGGAGCGCCTTGCGTGTGGTGGACCCGGAAACCCTTGAAGATTTGCCCGCTGGGCAAGCCGGCCTGATCCTCATTGGTGGGACCCAGATCATGAAGGGATATCTTGATGACGAAGCCAGGACCAGGGACGCGATTGTCGAACAGGACGGCATCCGCTGGTATAAAAGCGGCGACAAGGGACGTATCGATGAGGACGGCTTTCTTGTGATTCTGGACCGTTATTCGCGCTTCGCCAAAATCGGTGGAGAAATGGTCAGCCTGGCCGCCGTGGAGGAGGCATTGCTGCGCACCGCCCCTTCGGGCGCGGAGACCGTGGCAGTAGCCGTGCGCGATGTGAAGAAAGGGGAGCGGATTGTGGCCCTGGTCAGTGGAATGAGCGAGCCGGCGACCCTCAGGAAAGCCATGCTCGAAAGCGGGACGAATCCGCTCATTGTTCCCGATAAATTTTACGCCGTTGAGGAAATCCCGAAGCTCGGGACCGGCAAGAAGGATCTTGCAGGCGCAAGGGCAATGGCGCTTGAATTCGCGACTGCGTAAGGGAGGGGAGAGTCGCCGTTTTTTGTCGGCCGGGTATTTTTATGCATCTGTCCGAGTTGATCGAGGTTGCGAGGATGTCTTGGCGAAGCGCTTGGGTCTGCCTCTGGCCGCCTCGAGGATGTGAGGGGCAGTTGTCCGATTATCGCATCACTTCCACGGACCGCCATTTCGTTTGAAGCGGATGAAGAGTGTACAAGGGGTGTCAGAGTACTCCGGTCAACCAGTACAGTGTGGGCAGCACCACGATCAGGGCCAGAGTGGAGGCGAACCAGCAGGCGTTGGCCAGGTCGATGTCCAGGTCGTAGATGGAGGGCGGAATGAGGGCCGTGAAGGCTACGGGCATGGAAGACAGGATGAGCACGACCTTGAGGGGCGCCCCGCCCATGATGCTTCCAAATCCCAGGGCCGCCGCTGCGGAGGTGGCCAGCAGGGGCATGCAGGCGAATTTGATGCCCAGAATGACCGAGCACTCTCTGAGATAGCCCCCGAGGCGGGTGAAGCGCATGGCCAGGCCGATGGAAAAGAGCATCATGAAGGACGCCGTAGGCACCAGAATGGCGTTCAGCATGGGAAAGAAGTCAGGCCGTCGCAGTCCGGAGAGATTCAGGACTCCGCCGACGAGCATGGAGGACAGGGCCACGATGATGAAGGGGTCCCCGGCGACGCGTTTCAGACCGGCCATGGCATTCCCGGAGCGCCTCCCGCCTTCGGCGTAGGCCTTGGCCAGGGGGAAGCCGAAGGAGAAATAGATGATCTCCTCGAACAGCTTGTAGGCCGGCACCAGGGCGAAGCCGGCCTCGCCCAGGAAGGTGTGGCAGACCATGGCCCCCACGGCGCCGATGTTGGTGAAGGAGCCGCAGCAGTAGAAGGCACCCGTCTGGCGCGCGTCGAGCTTCAGGATTCTGGCGGCTCCCAAGGCCAGGAAACCGCCCATGAGGAACACCGAGGCACCCACGAAGGGCATGGCGGCAAGCTCGACGTTCTTCAGGGACAGGTTCCAGATGGCCCCGCAGTAGGTCAGGGGCAGGACCCACAGCAGGGCGGTCTTCTGCAGGGTCACGCGCAGCCTGGGCAGTTCCACGGGCAGGCGCAGCCGCCCCGCATCCACGGCCATGCGCACGGCCCAGCCGAAGCCCAGGCCGGTGACGATGACAGTCAGCGAGAAAAGGACCTTGTCCATGGGTGTGCGTCAGCCGCGATTGTTTCCGCGGGAGGAACGTCCCTGTCTGCCGGTCTGAGCCGGTTTGGCGGGCCGTCCGCCGCGACCGGGCCGTTCCGTGCCTGAACCGCCGCGTGACCCGCGGGTTTTCGGGGCGCCGGTTCCGGACCGGTCGTCATCTCTCTTCCTGCCTTGTCCACCGCGTCCTTTCGAATCCTGCTTCGGATTCGTGTCGGATCCATTTCGAGATTCTGATTTTTCGTTTTTCTTGCCGCGCGTCGTCGATTCGGGCTTTGCGTCCTTGGGTTTCTTGCCTCGGCCCTGGACTCGTAGCTTGGCATCAGATTTCTTGGTCACCAGCGCCTTGATTTCCCTCGGAGCGTTTCTCTCGCTTTTCATGTTGCCGGGACGGTAGAGCACGAAATCGGGAAGATCGCTGTCTTCAGTAAATCCCTTGACCGCTTCCACGGGAATCTTCTGGCGCAACAGGTTTTCAATGGCCAGCAACAGGTTGTGCTCCTCGGGGCTGACCAGGGACACGGCGATGCCGCTGACGCCGGCACGTCCCGTGCGTCCGATACGGTGCACATAATCTTCCGGGGAGTTGGGGATATCGTAATTGACCACGAGAGGCAGGTTGCTGATGTCGAGTCCGCGCGCGGCCACATCCGTGGCCACGAGGATGTGGATCTTGCCGTCCTTGAATTCCTCAAGAGTCCGCTTCCTGAGAGACTGGCTTTTGCTGCCATGCAGGGCCGCGACGCTGATTCCGTGAGCCGCCAGTTTGTCGGTCAACCTGTTGGCCCAGGTGCGGGTGCGGGCAAAGACGAGGATGCGCTCCCCGGGCTTCTTTTCGATGAGGTGCAGGAGCAGCGGAAGCTTGTTGTCCTTGTTTACCATGTGGAGTTTTTGCACAACAGCTTCCGCAGCAGCGGTGTCGGGCGTGACCTCGATGTATTCGGGTCTGATCAGCATTTTCGCGGCCAGGGCTTTTATCTGCGGCGTGTAGGTGGCGGAAAAGAGCATGGTCCTGCGTTCCGTGGGCAGGAGGTCCACAATGGCGTTGATCTCTCCGCTGAATCCCAGGTCAAGCATTCTGTCGGCTTCGTCAAAGACCAGAAATTCGATGGACGCGAGGTTCAGGTGTTCCTGATTTGCCAGATCAAGCAGGCGTCCAGGGGTGGCTACCAGAATATCGATGCCGCGTTGCAGGCGCGCAATCTGCGGTTCGATGCGCACCCCGCCAAAAGCCACGGTGCAGCGCAGTGAGACTTTGCGGGCGTAGGCTTTGATACTCTCGCCGACCTGCAGGGCCAGCTCCCGCGTGGGGGTGAGGATCAAGGCGCGAGGGTGATGGGCGTTGCCCCGCGTTAAACCCAGAATCTGGACAATGGGCAGGCCGAAGGCATCTGTCTTGCCTGTCCCGGTCTGGGCGCGAGCCAGAATGTCCCTTCCTGAGAGGATGATGGGTATGGCCTGGGCCTGGATGGCGGTGGGAGCGTCGTATCCCTTGTTTTTTATAGCTTTCAGCAGTTCGACCCGCAGGCCAAGTTGATCAAATGACATAATATTCCTTCAAAATTTTGTGATAATAAAGCGTGTGGGCGAACCGGGATTTCCGGGGATTGGATCAAGTCAGAAAAAAGGGGCATGAGCCTGACGACGATGTTCGCAAATCATTGTCTAGTCAGTTCCGGTGAACGTGTCCACTCTGCGAAGATGCGAGAGGCGACGCGATGCTGCGCAACACGTAAATCAGTATTCGAAATCTTATGAAGATCATTGCCGCGCGGTTGTCAACATGCTAATCAGAGATCAAATTTTATTAATGGCAGCTCCGAGTCCCATGCGCGCAAATACGGCCTGAAATCCGGAGCCCTCGTATGAACACGATCTTTTTTACATCAAGGAGCGAGTCATGGGCGACAAGGGCGGAAAGAAGGACAAGGAGAAGCAGCAGAAGCAGAAAGCCAGCAAAGACGCCGGGAAGAAAAAAGAAAAACAGGATAAGCAGGTCAAGAAAGAATGACCTGAAGCTCGTTTTGATGAACGTATCCGGTTTTGTCCTGTGCAGCCGGAAAAATTGTCTGCAACACCCGCGGCTACGCGGATCAAGGGGAGAAAACTCCCCTTGATCCTGCAAGATGTCAATGCAATGAGTCGTCACCCCCCTTGAAGAAGGGGAGTTATATACGCCTCCTGACTACATGAAAGAAAGATTCCCGCCTTTACGGAAATGACACTCAGGTTCTTTCGCGACTTTTTGCGGTGGCGTCATGGAAAAGTTTCATTCGAAGCATTCAAATCGATTGCGCCCCATGTTTTTTGCTTTGTACAGCGCCTGATCCGCACGAACCATCAAGTCGGACAAGGTTTCCGATTGTGGCCGACATTCCGCCACGCCAATGCTTGTCGTAAAACGCACTGACCGGCCATTTTCCGTGTAGAGTTCTATCGCTCCCACCTGGGCGATGAGTCTTTCAGCGACGCTGCACGCCTTGTTCAGGTCCGTTTCCACGAGAAGCAATGCAAATTCTTCGCCGCCGATGCGGGCGCCGAGGTCCGTGCTGCGCAGTTCCCTGCGACAGGTTTGGGCTACGGCCTGGATGGCGCGGTCGCCCGTAGGGTGACCGAAGGTGTCATTGACCGCCTTGAAATGGTCGATGTCGAGCATGAGCAGACTCAAAGTACAGCCATGACGCTTGCAGCGGTCGATTTCCTTCTGCCCGGTGGTCAGGAAGTGGCGGCGATTGGCCATGCCGGTAAGGCTGTCGGTGGTGGCCTGGCGTTCAAGTTCCAGGCGCAACGTCCTTCGCTCGGAAATGTCCCGTGTCACGCCGTGAACTTCCACGACTCCGGTTTTGTCGTTTTTGACGTAACGCGTGATGGCCTCGGTCCAGACGGAAGATCCATCCTTGTGCATCTGTTCGATTTCGCTTGTCAGATACGTATCCGAGTCCAGTGTTCCTGACAGAAACTTTTCGCGGTTGTCCTGGATGATGCGCTTCAGGCGCACCGCTTCTGGCGGAGTCACGGCTGCGTCGAGAGGTTGAGCCATGATTTCTTCCGGGGTGAATCCCCGCAGACGCTCAACCGAGGGGCTGACATAGGAAAAGTGAAAGGTCTGGGTATCAAGGATCCAGACGACATCCTTCATGGTTTCGGTCAGGTTCCGGTAATGTGCCTCGCTTTCAGTCAGGGCGGCCTGGGCGCGTTTACGCCGTTCGACTTGTCGTCGCAACCCGGCATTGATCCGGTTCAGCTTCTCTTCTTTTTTTCTTATGGTTTTAAGAGACCCTTCCAGCCTGGCGGTCATGGCGTTGAACGCCTTGGAAAAATCACCCATGAAATCAAGGCGCTGGCTAAAATCTCCAGACGCGATCATCTGCGTCTGCCAGGTCATGTGCTTGAGATTCGCCTGCAGCGTCTTCAATGCCCCTGCCGTATAGCCCTTGATGCTGGTACTGGTGGCCAGGTCTCCGCTGGCGATGTTCATGACGAAACGGCGCAACTCAAGCAACTCCGTGTGCAGACGCGCAAACTCGGCTTGGGCAGCGAGGTCTGCGGGCATCTCAGGAGGCACTTTAGCCGTCAGGCTCTTGCGTAGCATTGCGCAGGCCTGGTCGAGTTCGGAGCTCATGCCTTTTCCTCGGCCTGGGCGGTGAAGCGGCAGGTTCTGTCTCCGGTACACCAGCAGTCCACTTCCTTGACCTTGAATTTCTTGCCCGTGAAGCTTTCCATGAGTCCTGAGATAAAGCCCTCGTCATAGACGCACACTTCGTAGTCCAGTTCAGGCAGCCCCGAACAATCCAGATCTTCGGACATGGTGATGACAAAGGATCCTTTTTCCTCATCCGCCGATTCCACGCGCATGATGCCTATGCCCAGTTCACGCAGGTTTTCCTGCAGGGTTCGCACGAATTCGTTCAGGTCCGTGATCCCTGAACAGAATTGATTGTAAAACGCAGTGCCCGCAAGTTTGCCTGCCTCATAGAAGAGGGTGTCGGTCTGCGCGGTGCCGTAATGACTTTCCAGCACATCCCGGAAGGCGAACTGCATGAGACGGTAGACCTCGATTCGCATCATTGGTCCAAGGTTGGGCCGACCCAGTTCAATGTCACCTATGAGATCCCAGGAAAATCTGTATTTGCGGTCCGGCATGGTTCACCATCGTGGGTTAGGATTTGTACATCCCAAAATGTATCCACGAGAAGGTTGAATATCAAGACGAATGATTGTTTGGGCGCAATTAAAAGAGTTTTGTGTCCAAGGATTGAAGTCTGGAAACATAAGCGTTCGTGTGCCGGGGCTGACCACTTTGAGGAGGCGCTGCAACATGACGGTTCCCTGGTGGTCAGCCTGACAAAATCCCGCAAAATTGAAATTTTCTGTTTGACAACCAACCGCTGCCTGTCTACTAAGACCTTCCGTTTGCGCGGGCCAATAGCTCAATTGGTAGAGCATCTGACTCTTAATCAGCAGGTTCAAGGTTCGATTCCTTGTTGGCCCACCACAAAAAATCAGGCTGCATCGTTTTTCGGTGCAGCCTTTTTTCATGCCCTCTTCACCGCATTATTTCCTTTGCATTCCATTCCAAAGGGGCTTATGCCTCACCTCTCTCGCGTGAGCAGACTTGAGCCTTGAAGCCTTGCGGACCCTGTCCGGCAACGGCCCGTCATCATCTCGTCTTGGAGATTTTCCATTCTTCCGGCACGTCCGGCCTTCGATTGTTCATCACGCCAGTCGTTGATTTTCCTCCAACCACAGGACCATTTGTGGATTTTTCCTCTTTTTCTTTTGACCAGCGTTTGAACGTTGGCATTCGTGACTGCGGCTATGTTACCCCCACCCCCATTCAGATTCAGGCTATTCCGTCGGTGCTCGCCGGCAAGGATGTTCTTGGCCTGGCCCAGACCGGCACCGGCAAAACCGCTGCCTTTGCCCTGCCCCTGTTGCAGCGCATGATCACGGACGGCATTTCCGTGCGCGGTCCGGTGAGGGTGCTTGTACTGGCCCCCACCCGTGAACTTGCACTCCAGATTCACGAAACTTTCATTTCTCTGGGCAAGCAGACCGGCATCCGCTCCGCAGCGGTTTTCGGCGGCGTTGGCGAAACTCCGCAGGTCAAGGCCGCCCGTCAGGCGAGCGTCCTGGTGGCCTGCCCCGGACGTCTGCTTGACCTCGTCAACCGCGGCCTGGTGGACTTGTCCCATGTAAAAGCTCTGGTCCTCGACGAAGCGGATCGCATGTTCGATATGGGCTTTTTGCCCGATCTGCGTCGCATCATGGCCAAATTGCCGGCCAAGCGCCAGAACCTGCTTTTTTCCGCAACCATGCCCCCGGAGATCCGCAAGATCGCCGATCAGGTTCTGGTTCAGCCCGCTGTGGTGCAGGTCTCCAACACTGCTCCGCCCGAGAAAATCCAGCACTCCCTGTATCCGGTTTCAGCCGGACAGAAGATGGCCCTGCTCGAAGCATTTCTGGGCAGGACTCCGCATGACTGCGTGCTCATCTTCACCCGCACCAAGCACCGGGCCAAAAGCCTTGCCCGTAAGCTGGAACAAAAGGGCATGCTCGCGACCTCCTTGCAGGGCAACCTTTCCCAGAACCGCAGGCAGGAGGCACTGGATGGCTTTCGCAGCGGAAAATACAGGATCATGGTCGCCACCGACATCGCGGCTCGCGGCATCGACTGCGTGCGCATTTCCCATGTTGTCAATTTCGATCTGCCGGATACTGCCGAAAGCTATACGCACCGCATCGGACGCACCGGCCGCGCCGACAAGAGCGGCGAGGCCATAACCCTGGTCACGCCGGAAGACTCCGCCCAGATCAATGCCATCGAGCGCATTCTGGGTGGTCGTTTGGAGCGGGTGCGCCTTGACGGTTTCACCTATTCCAACGGCGGCAGCGAGGCTTCATTTGAAGAACCGCGTCCTGCTCGCGCGCCCGGCAGAACTCCCGGTCGCAATGCTCCTTCGGGCAGATCAGGGCGGCCTGGACCGCGAAATGCCTCTGATTCGCGCTCTCCTGCGGGACGTTCCGGCGCGCCCCGTCGTTCAAGCGCTTCGGGACGCGTGTTTGGTGTGGCCGCTGCTGCGTCCTGATTTTGGATCTTGCCTGACCGGCTATTTATTCAGCCAATAAAAAAACCCCTGCGCGTATCTGCGAGCAGGGGTTTTTTTACGTCTTTGCGTGACGGCCTCACAAGGAAGCGCGTTCAATCTCTGGAGGGCAGGGGCGGCGCACTTTGAGGTATCGCCGGCTCGGAGGTCCCATTGATGAGGGGGTTGATGGACAATTGGCCATTTTCCCCGGATGTCGAATTCATGTCCACGGGGGTGCGCGTCGGGTCATTGAAGAGCAGAATGCTGACCCTGCGGTTGCGGGGATCTTCAGGGTTTTCACGGATAAGTGGTTGCGTGGCGGCATATCCCGCCACCCTTGTCATGCGCTTGGGATCAACTCCGAATTCCTGGAGAATGACGCGGGCGGACGATGCGCGGTCCGTGGAAAGTTCCCAGTTGGTGTAACGGGATTGCGGGCCTCCAAGAGGCACGGCGTCGGTGTGACCTTCAACGGCGATCTGATTGGGCAGGTCGCGCACGGTGTCGGCGATGACTTTCAGTACATTGCGCGCATCGCCGGTCAATTGTGAGCTGGCCGAATCAAAAAAAGGGTTGCCCTCTCCGTAAAGCATCTGGATGCGCACGCCGTTGTCAAAGGTGTCGACGATGAGCTCTTCCTTGTATTCCTTCAAGCGCTCTTCGATCATCTTGGCCATGGCTTCCTTGAGGATTTCCTCCTGGGATTTGCCTTCGGCGAACATGCCGGTTGTCCCTTCCAAAATGAGCGGCTTGAGCTGTGGATCTGCGGCGCTCTGGCCGCCGGCTCCTACGTTCATGGACGGGGGCAGACCCTCTATGACCGAAAATTCCTTGAAATAGATGGACAGCTGCTCTTTTTTCTCTTCGCTCACGTTGTTCAGGAGCCACATCAGCAGGAAGAAGGCCATCATGGCTGTGACAAAGTCGGCGTAGGCGATCTTCCAGGCACCGCCATGGTGCCCGCCGTGTCCGCCTTTTTTGACTTTTTTTATGATGACGTTTTTTTTATCGGCCATGGCGTCGTATTTCTTCCTGCTCGATCACGGTCGGGCTATTTTTTGCGAACGGCGTTTTCAAGCTCTTCAAATGTGGGACGGGACGAACTGGGCACGGCGCGACGAGCGGCTTCCAGGGCCAGGGCCGGAGCCCAGCCCAGGGCGAAAGACATGATGGCGGTCTTGGCCACGTTCATGAGCGTGTGCTGGTCGCGGGTTTGGTGTTCGATGTTGGCTGCGAACGGAGCGACATAGCCGTAGGCCAGGAGGATGCCGAGGAATGTTCCGACCAGGGCCGCGCCGATGTGCTTGCCGAGAATTTCCGGGGGTTCGTTGATGGCACCCATGGTGATGACGACGCCGAGTACGCAGGCCACGATACCGAGTGCCGGCAGGGAGTCGGCGAGTTTGGAGATCGTGCTTGAAGCGATGGATTCTTCCTCGTGGTGGGTGTCGATATCGATGTCCATGAGGGTCTCGAATTCGTGAGGTTCCATGCCGGCCATGGCGTAGGTCTTGACGTTGTCGCAGATGAAATCAAGCACGTGATGGTTCTTGATGACAAAGGGATAGGGCGTGAAGATGCTGCTCTCCATGGGCTTGTTGGCATGGCTTTCGAGGGCGATGATGCCCTCGTGTTTGGCCAGGGTCAGCAGGTCATAGAGGGCCCGCAAAAGTTGCAGGTATTCGTCCTTTCCCGGGGCCTTGGCCTTGAACACGCTGGTGAAGCCCTTGACGGTGAGCTTGATGACCCTCAGCGGAGAGGAGATGAGAAAGGTTCCGATCGCCGCACCGACAATGGTGACCACTTCCGCAGGCTGCCACAGAACGCTGAAGTTTCCGTGGGCCATGGCATAGCCGCCGGCGACACAGCCCGTAACAACCAATAAGCCTATGATCGCAAACATTGCGTTATAACCCGCTCCTGAATTGAAATTCGTCTTGAATCATGTTGGCGGAATTTCGCCGTGGCAAGAGCCTATGCACCTACCGAAAAAGAGATCAAACGTCTAACCCCGAATTCCGGGCTTTGCCCTGAAGCGCATCAAGAAAAAAGCGTACGGGCCTTGCGGTTTACCAGTCCAGGTTGTGCAGGAGTCGGACCGCATCCTCATGATTCTGGACAAGGCCGACTTCGTTGACGGCGAACGCAGGTTCGTAAAACAGCCTGACTTCGGCCAAACGACCTTGGGCATAATGAACCGAGGCCCGGTTGCCAAGAGAAATTGCAATGTCAAGATGGTTCGCCGCTAACGTCACGGAAAATCTCCAGACTTTGTTCAATGCGGAAATTTTACCTCTGTCGCGCCGCAAACACAACGATCGCATGCTTCCATCGCATGCTTCCATGGCGCGGTGCGGCGGGTTGGGTTCACGTCCGGTTTGGCTCCACCGCGCTGACGATCCAGTCGATGGATCGGCCGGTGCGCAAGCCGGTGTCGATGATCCAGTCCGGCGGAACGCGCTCGTTCTTGCGCGCGTTGGAGATGGCTGCGGCGGATACGTTGAGAAAAGACGCCAGTTCCCGGTCGGTGCGCGCGCCCGAGGCCAGCTTCAGGCGTTCGATGACCATGGTCGCCTTGCGCAGGCCCATCTGTTCGGTGATATCGCGCACCACCACGTACATGCGAGGTTCGCCGTAGATGGCGTCGTGAAAGAGCAGTCTGGCCAGGATTGTGGAGTATTTTCCGGCCTGATTACGGATGCGGCATTCCAGGTGCTGTTCGCGACGTTCGCGCAGGACAAGGTGCATGGCCTTGCGCACTGTGGGCAGGTCGTCCGCATGCAGCAGATCGAGCACTGGCCGCATGTCGAGGGTGTAGGCGTCGAAGGTTTGAGGCCGCCCGTATATCGAGGGGTTCAGGGTTTGGGCGGAGCGGCGCAGGATGCGGCCCTGGTCGTCGGTAACCACGACCACGTCCTCTTCCTGCACGCGCAGTTGTTCCATGAAGGCGTTTTCCTGCAGAACCTTGGCCGAAATGTCCTGGGCAATTCCCAGAAGACCGATGACCTCCTGGCGGTCGTCGTCGAAGATGGGACGGCGAATGACCCTGTACCAGACCTGCGGGTCGGTCAGATGCGGCACGGCGGGATGGAGGAGTTCCTGTTTTTCTTCAAAGACCTTAAGCGCCGCCTCGATGGGAAAGCGCGCCTGCTCGGGGTCCAGAAAGTCGTATTCGCTTTGACCGATGACCTCGGCGCGTTCGCGTTTGTAGGCCTTGAGATAGGCCTGATTGGCCGCGACGATTCGCAAGTCCCGTCCGCTGACCCAGGCCAGATCAGGGAGAGCGTCGACGATGCGTGTGAATTCGTTTGCCAGCTTGGAGGAAAAGGTGAAGGGGCGCTGCTGAAAAAATCCACTGTAGGCAAGAATCCGCCCGTTTGCTCCCCTGATGGATTCGGCGCTGTACCAGAGTGCCAGCGGAGAGCCGTCCTTGCAACGCAGGGTGACCGCTCCGTTTTCGACTTCATTGCGTTCTTTTAGCTGGTTGACGATGCGTTTGCGCGAGGCGGAAGTGTAATAGAATTTTCGCGCAGGCCTGCCGACAAGTTCATCCCGCGAATAGCCACAGATGTTGCACAATGCAGGGCTGGCGGCCTGGATGATGCCGTTTGGCAGGACCGTGAAACCCATCTCCTGGCCGGGGCCGGTGGCCCGAAAAGTGCCCCAGGCAAGCGTGATTGCGCCGTCTGTCGCCGGGATGCCGACGAATTTCCAGCTCACATGGCGTGTCCCCGCGCCGTCGGGAAGAATGACGCGTAACCGGGCTTCGCGCACAGGCGGGACGGTGTCCGGCAGGTTCGAGAATTCTCCGGCCAGGCCCTGGGCCTGCAGCTGTTCGATGATGTCGCCTGGAGCATGGCTTTTGGACGGAGCGCTTTGGATTTTGCGCACGGCCTCGTTGGCAAAAAGCACAGCGCCCTTCTGGTCAAGGATCAATGCCAGATCACTTAAGTCCTCAAGTCGCGGGGAGTAGAAATTCAAAAGATCGTTTACTGTCATCGATTCACCGACGCTGTATGGCAAAAAAAGTTGTTCATAAAAAATGAATGAAAAAGTGAGAATAGTTCATTGACGTTGTATTTTTGCCTGCTACAGTCTCCCGGCTCTGTCAACATTGGCGGGGCAAATCACAAGCGGGAGAAGAGAAATGCGAAGATGGATTTTAATGCTGTGTGTTGTTCTTTGCCCATTGCAGGCCTGGGCCGCTGGCTACGGCGTCTATGAATGGAGCGCCAGGGGCAACGCCCTGGGCGGGGCCATGGTGGCCCGGGATGGGGATCCTTCGTCCGTGGCATACAATCCGGCCTGCATCACCGATGTGCCGGGCGGGCAGGTCCAGATCGGGGCCACGGCCATCGCGCCTGCGGCGACCATGGACGTGAAGTCCGGCTCATCGGATGACATGGATTTCGCGGATTCGGTCTGGGCCTTGCCCACGATGTATTACACGCAGCAGCTCTCAGACAATTATTGGTTCGGGCTGGGTATTTTTTCCCGGGTGGGCCTGGGTACTGAGTACGAGGATGCGGATTCCTGGGTGGGTCGGTATAATTGCTCGTACGCGGGTATAAAATCCGTCTCCATCAATCCGAATCTGGCCATGCGGTTTTCCGACGCCTTTTCCCTGGCGGTGGGTGTGGAGGCGACCTATTTGCATTTTGGGTACGACATGACCTTCAAGTTTGCCCCGGATGCCGATTATCTGCATGAAATATCCGCTGATGGATGGGGCTACGGCATGAATCTCGGAGCGCGCTACCGGCCTTTCGACTGGCTTGCGTTCGGCCTTGCCTGGCGCAGCGAAATCCAGCTGACGGTGCATGGCGATGGAGACTTTACGCAGAAGGGAACAGTGCCTCTTCCTTTCAAGAGCACGGATGTGTCCGGTACCGAGCCCATTCCCGAGTCCGTGACCATGGGCGTCATGGTCAAGCCTTTGGAGCGGCTGAGCCTGGAATTTGATGCGGTGTGGACCAGGTGGAGTTCCTACAAGTCTTTGATCGTGAACTACGATGATCCGCAGCCCGGATTCGGCAGGAAGCTTGAAAGCACCAAAAACTGGAACAACGCGTGGAGATTCCAGTTCGGGGCCGAGTATGCATTGACCGACAGCGTCGACCTGCGCGCCGGCTACGTCTACGATCAGTCTCCGGTCAATGACGATCACGAGGATTATGCCGTACCCTGCACCGACAGGCAGATCGTGACCTTGGGCGCAGGCTGGAAGATAAACGATGCCTGGGTCGTGGACGCGTCCTACGGCTATCTTTGGATGAAGGATCGTGATTATGAGGCAAGACCAAAAGGCATCGTCGAACTGACCCGCGAAGATGCCCATGCCCACATGGCGGGCCTGAGTGTGACCTACAGGTTTTAAGGCCCGGTTGCCTCGTTTTTTGAGCGAGAAAAAGGCCGCTGCGTCCGAAATTGGCGCGGCGGCCTTGTTTTTTTAGGGGCGGGGTGAATCAGTGAAACATCTTTATGATCCTGTCCAACTGGTCGATGACGTCGGCCTTTATTTCGTCTTCGTCTATCCCGGACAGGTCGAGAACATTGCCTTGCAGCCAGTAATTGGCGGGTGAATCGGGCAGCGCGGCGTAACCGTATTCCTGGGCCAGGTGGCGGGCATAGCGCAGCAGGGAATGCAGGGTGCGGCTGTTTGTGTCGAGGCTGGGTTCAGGCACATGGTAGGATGCGATGATGTCCGGCACGAAGTCCGGAAAACCCCATCTTTTGACCATTTCCGCGCCCAGTTCAAAGTGATCGAAGCTGTCAAAGAGCTCTTTTTCCCGCGCATAAATTTCCGGCAACGGACGCGAGAGGTCTTCGATAATGAATTTTGCGAACGCATTGTAAAAATTGATGGCCAGTACCGGAATGCCAATGACGTGCATAAGGCCCAGGGGATAGATCATGGAGACCATTTCCATGGGCAGGGTCTTAACCTGTGGGCAGTCCTGGATAAGCCGCTGCATGGTCAGCGAGACGGCCAGATTCTGTTTCCAGATGGCGCGCAGCAGCTTATTGATTTCCGCGTTGTCGGACCTGAATGCCGATTCGAGGACCACATGAAAGATGATTCTGCGAATTTCCTTCATGCCAAGTCGGTTGAGCGCAACCCGCATGTCCGAGATTTCCGTAATGCCGGCAAATAGAGGGGAATTGGCGCAGGCCAGGATGGAGCCAAAAATGGCCGGATCGAGTTCGACGGTCCGGGCGAAGGCTTCCATATCGGGGGTTGGGGAGTTGATCATTCTCATCAATTCCATTCCGACGGCTTTTACGCCCGGAATATTGAAATCGATATGGGCAAGTCGTTTGACCGAGTGCATGATTGTATCCGGTGTTGAGGTTTATTGACCTGCATACCGATACAATGTCAGCGGCCGCGCATCAAGCATTGATAAAGGGCGTGAGGTTTGTTCCCTTAAAAAAAGCTTTCAGCCAGCATGCAGCGAGGGCGCTTCGCGCGACAGAGGCCGCGAAATGTCCCGTGACAACGCTGCATTCGCAATCAGCCTGGAGGTCCGCAGACGCCTGCGGTTTGGGGCAAAGAAACCTTCTGGTTGTTGGTGTTGGCCTTTTGAGATAAGGCAATGGATATAAATAATATTGCCGAAGAGGGATCATGACGTTTGCGCGACTTCTGACTCTTTTATTGTTGTTCTCCATGGCCGCTTGCACGGAAAGCGAGTCCGTCGTGAAGGTGGACATGTCAAAGGTCGAAAGCGCAGCCCCGCTCGGACCCACCTCGGCCATCACCTATGCCTACCTGCCCCAGTATTCCCACTCCGTATCTTTTGAACGTCATCGTCGTTTGCTTGAATATCTGCGACACAAGACCGGGCTGTCCCTGCGGCAGGTCTTTCCCAATACATTCGCCGAACATATCAAGATGGTGGAGCGCGGGGAGATAGACATCTCCTTTACCAATCCGTTCGTTTACATATCCTTGGCCAGGCTTGGCTCCGAAGCCTTTGCACGCATCGTTGAGCCTGATGGGGGCGCCAATTTTCAGGGCCAGATCATTGTGCGCGCGGACAATCCCGCCATAAACAGCCTTGAGGACTGTCGGGGAAAAAGAATCATCGCCGTTGACCCCAATTCCGCAGGGGGTTTTTTATATCCTTTTGGCCTTTTCTTCGACCATGGCATAACGCAAAAGGATTTTCAGGAAGTCTCTTTTGCCACCGGAGCCGGCGGAAGGCAGGAGGCGGTAGTCCTGGCGGTTTATACGGGAGCCTACGATGTCGGCACCATCCGCAAGGGCACGCTTGATATCGTCCGTGACAAGCTGGACCTGGAGCAGATTCGCGTGCTGGCGGAAAGCCGTCCGTATCCGGGCTGGGTGTACTCCGTGCGCAAAGATTTTGACCCGGCCACCACGGACAAGATCGCCCGGGCTTTGCTGGACCTCAGCGCAAGCCGGCGCGAGGATGCCGCTGTCCTTGCCGCCGCTGGAATGATCGATATCATTTCCGCCCGCGACGAAGATTACGAACCAATCAGAAGCTTGGTCCGGCGTTTGAATCTGAATGGGGATTTTCAATGAAATCCCTGTTTTCCAGATTAAAGTTCGAGACAAAACTCAATCTGGGAATCATCACCATTGTGCTTGGCATGGCGGCAGTCCTGTTGCCCGTTGTGGCCAAAATGACCTCCTCGGCTCTGGTTGCGGAAAACAAGCTGCGAGGCTCCGCCCTGGTTGAAAGCCTCGCTGCTCGCGCCGTGAATCCGCTTTTGGCCCAGGATTATCTTGTTCTCAGAAATCTGGTCAGTGAAATTGGCGATGTGGTTTATGCCTTTGTCCAGAACGCGGACAACCGGGTCGTCACCCATTCTTTCGCCAAGGGATACCCCGTCGAACTGGTGGGGGCCAACAGGGTCGGCAGCAATGAACGGGTTCATGTCCAACTCATCGATACGGGTCAGATATTCGTCTACGATTTCGCAGCGCCCATAATGGTCGCAGGAGAGCGCATCGGGACCGTGCGCATCGGCTTGTCCAAGTCCCGCCTGAATGCAACCACCAAACAGTTTGTCTCGGCCCTGGCGACCATGTTCGGAGGGGTGCTGCTTGCGGCCATGGCCCTGGGCAGCGTTTTTGCCCGCACGGTGACCCGCCGTCTGGCCAACCTTCGTGCTCATGCCGAAGATCTGGTCACAGGGAGCCTTGACAACCTGTCGGTGTTGCCGGGTGAGCATTTCTGCTGGGAGATCATGAACTGCACGGAAAAAAGCTGTCCGGCCCATCATGACCGGGTGCGTCGCTGCTGGCTGGTGCCGGACACGAAATGCGCCTGTCATGCCTGCATAATCGGACCCAAGCCCTCAAGTTGCCGGGATTGTCCTGTTTTTCTGCAGAATGTGGGTGACGAAATTCAGGATCTGGCCGAATCGCTTGATTTCATGGCCTTTACCCTGCGCGATCATATCCGCGGTCTGCGCGAGGCTGAGCAAACCCTGACCAACCAGCAACGGCTTTTGTCCACGGTGCTGGACATGAACCCCGATCTCATTTCCCTGGTGGACACGCGCATGATCTACCAGACGTCCAACCGGGCTTTTGCGCAGAGCGTGGGGAAAACCGTGGCTGAAATCAAAGGGCTCAACGATTTTCACCTTTTTTCGGAGGAAGAGGCGGAGCGCAGAAATCTCGAAGGGCGGGAGGTGCTCATCACCGGTGAGCGTGTGGACAGGCAGGAGCGCGTCGATGGCCCGGGTGGCCGCAAATGGTTTCATGTGGTCCAGATTCCGGTGCACGACGAGTCGGGCCGCATTGTCAGCCTGTTGCGCATGGACCGGGATGTTACCGATATCAAGGAATACGAGCAGCAGCTTATCCAGGCGCAGAAAATGGAATCCATCGGCAAGCTGGCCGGAGGCGTGGCGCACGAGATCAACACTCCCCTTGGTATCATCCTCGGATATGCGCAGCTTCTGAAGGAGGATGTGCCCCCCGAGAGCCAGTTCAGTCAGGATCTGGCAATCATCGAGAAGCAGGCCAAGGTCTGCCGCAAGATCGTGGCCGACCTGCTGGGCTTTTCCCGCCAGGGCCAGACGGATAAGCGGGAAATGTGTTTCAACAATTCGGTCATGGAGTCGGTGAGCCTGGTTCGGCATTCCTTTGAACTGGACAGGGTGCAGATCGTGACCAGGCTTGATGACAGTTTTCCCATCATTTACGGAGACCCTGAAAAGCTGAAGCAGGTCTGGATCAATCTGCTCAACAACGCAAAAGATGCCATGCCCGAAAGCGGAGGCGTCATTGTTGTTGTCACCAAACTCAAGACTCCCCTGGGAATAGTGACGCTTCAGATTGCTGACAGCGGCACGGGTATTGACGAGGTGTCCTTGAAGAAGATTTTTGATCCTTTCTACACAACCAAGGCGGTGGACAAGGGGACGGGGCTTGGCTTGTCCGTGTCCTTTGGCATCGTCAAGGATCATATGGGCGAAATTCGCGCGGATAGCCCGTTGCCGAAAGATTTCGACCTTCCTCCTTTGCCGGAGGGGGCCGTGAGGGGTCCGGGAACAGTCTTTACTGTTGATATTCCCCTGGATCACGGTTCCGAATACTAGGATGACCATTCACATGTGCATGGCTTGACGGCGGCAATGCTCCGCAGGCCAAGAATTTATCGTAAGGAGAGATGCATGGCATCGATTATTGTTTTGGATGATGTTTCCGATGCAGGAGTCCTGGTGAAAAGGATTCTGGAGCGCCAGGGACATCAGGTCACGGCATTCACCGAAGAAGAGGAGGCCATCCGTCACGCGGCCAAAGGCGCTACGGATCTTGCGATTCTCGACATCAAGCTCAAAAGGATGACCGGGGTCGAGGTTTTGGCGGAAATGAAAAAGCTGTCCCCTCGGATCAAGGTCATCATGCTGACGGGCTATCCGACTTTGGAAACAGCCCGTGAATCCTTGAAGCTTGGAGCCAGCGAGTACTGCGTCAAGCCCATCGACAAGGAAGAGCTCGAATCCAAGGTCGCGGATGTCCTGCGACAGAATGATCACCAGGATGAGGTTCCATGACCGCTTCGCGTCTGCTCAGGCACTGGTTCACCCGTCTGCTGGCTCCAAACAGGCTCATTCGTGAAAAATATGAGCACTTCAAGGACTTGCTTGACAGTGACGCCAAGGCCCTGGATCTGATCGCCGAGCTTGAAGCTCCCATATACGGCTATGATCCGGCGGACGTGGCCCGGGTCAGATTGCTGACCAATCAGCTCGTGCAGGCCGTGCGCGACATGACGACCAGTCTCTATGACATGAACCCTCATGCTTACGCCAGCCTCCCGGAGGCGCTGGAGCGCATCGCGGCGGATATTTCCGTTCTGGTGACGCAGCCTGCGCTTGATTTCGCCCCCCCCTACGTACTGACCCTTGATGAAGCTGCGGACCATCCTGACAAGGTCGGAGGAAAAGCCGCCAACCTGGCCATTGTTCGTCGCAATGGCGTGGCGACCCCTCCGGGATTTGTCATCACGGCTGCGGCCTTCGCCCGTTATCTGCGCGACAATGATCTTGAAAAGGAAATCGAGAAGCGTTTCGAGGACGTGACCCTGTCCAACAATGACGCCATTGTCCGTGTAACCGGAGAATTGCAGGAGATTATCCTTGCGGCCAAAGTTCCCGCGGATATCGCAGACGAGATTCTGCGGGCGGTGGAGGACATGAATCCTGGCGGACGGCGTCTTGCCGTCCGGTCCAGCGCCCTGGCCGAGGACGGAGACATTTCCTTTGCCGGTCAATACGCCAGCGAGCTCGATGTTGAGCCGGCTGACGTGCTTGCCGCCTACAAACGCGTTCTGGCCGGAAAATATTGCCCCCGGGCATTGGCCTACAGGGTTCGACACGGCCTCACCGACAACAATACGGCCATGGCCGCCCTTGTTTTGCCCATGGTGGAGGCTTCGGCTGCAGGGGTCGTCTACACCTTCGACCCCGCATGTTCGGCGGTGGGCGGCAAGGCCGTGGGTATCTATGTGGTGGGCGGACTGGCTGCGGATTTGGTGGACGGATCGGTGACTCCGGGCAAGCATTACCTGACCCGCGAGCCTGAGCCGACCATCCTGATGGGCTGCGTCTGCGAAAGCTCAGCGGCCATTTCCGACAAGGTCCTGTGCGAACTCGGCAAAAAGGCCATGCATCTTGAAAAAGTTTTCGGTCAGCCTCAGGATGTGGAGTGGGCCTATGGACCGGACGGGCTCACGATCCTGCAATCCAGGCCCTTGCAGCAGGAGCAGGACAGAGAGGCTTTTTCTGCCGAAGAAATCGCCACTGCGATTGAGTTGGTTTCAGAGCTGGATTGCGCGTCTCCGGGGGCAGCCTGCGGCCCGGTCCATCATGTTTCATCCGGAGCCGATTTTCGCGGGATTCCCAAGGGTTCGGTAGTGGTGACCAGCACACTGCGTCCTGCGCTCTCGCAGTTTCTGGATCGCATTGTCGCCATCGTGGCCGGAAACGGAAGCAGAGCCAGCCACCTGGCCTCGGTAGCCCGTGAGCGACGGGTGCCCGTGGTCGTAGGGTGCGAGCCCGGGATCCTGGAGGAGGGGGCGGTTGTTACGGTAGATGCGGCGGCAGGGAAAATTTTTGACCGCTGTTTGCCGAGCATCATGGCGCGCAACGAGGAGGCTGAGAAGACTCACGCCCAGGTTCGGGCAGAAAACCAGGAGCTGGCTTCGTGTACGGTGCGGCTCAGCCTTTTGGATCCTGAGGACGAAAATTTCACACCGCAGGGGTGCCTTTCGCTGCATGACCTGGTCAGGTTCTGTCATGAAAAGAGCGTGACTGAAATGTTTTCTCTGGTCGACCGTGGCGGGCGGGGCCTTGGCAAGTCCAGGCGGCTGGAGACAACCCTTCCGCTGGTCATGTATGTGCTCGATCTTGGAGGCGGACTTGCCCAGGAAGCGGCAGAAAAAGGTCCCGTGGATGTGGATGCGCTGTCCTGCACTCCTCTTCGCGCGCTGTGGACCGGACTGGCTGACGAGCGCGTGGCCTGGGACGAGAGTCAGTTGCATGTTGATTGGGAAACCTTTGACCGGGTCAGTGCGGGAATTTTCAGCAAGGATTCGAGAATTCTTGCCAGTTACTCGATTATTGCGTCGGAATACATGCACCTGAACATCCGTTTTGGATATCATTTTTCAATTGTGGATGCCCTTTGTGGGGATATGCCTGGCGCAAACTACATTAAATTCCGTTTCAAAGGAGGCGGCGCAGCCCTGCCGCAACGCATGCACAGGCTGACCTTTGTGCGCCAGGTCCTGGAACATTTCGGTTATGAAACAGTCATCAAGGGCGACATGCTCGACGCAGCGTACATGCGCATGCCCGCTGGCGAAACCATCCATGCCCTTCAGGTCCTGGGGCTGGTTTTGGCAGTGACGCGACTCATGGATGTGAAGCTTGCCGATTCAGCCGAGGCGCAGAGAGAGGCTTCCCTGTTCCTGCAGAGATTTTTTCCGGAGGAAAGAGTATGAGCCGCAGCGCCTATTCTGCAACCTGGGTCACGGATCAGCTCGCTGTCGGGGCGGCTCCCATGAGCTATGAGCAACTCGATTGCCTGCGATCCGAGGGCATTGGAGCGATCCTCAATCTGTGCGGGGAATTTTGCGATCTGCACGACATCGAGTGCGCCGCGGGTTTTGAAGTGTATCATATGCCCCTTGCCGACGAAGAGGCCCCGGAACTGGCTGAATTGGAAAAGGCCCTGGCCTGGCTCGATGAAGCCATCTACCTGGGTAAGAAGGTGCTCATACATTGCCGTCATGGAATCGGGCGGACCGGAACGGTGCTCAACGCATATCTGCTGCGTCGAGGGCTGGGGCATCGTCTGGCCTGGTTCAAGCTGCGCGCGCTCAGATCCAAGCCCGCCAATTTTTCGCAGTGGTGGACAATCAGGAAATACGGAAAGCAGAGTCCGAAGCTCACTGTGCGCGAGCCCTCTCTGGAAATGCACAAGGCCGTTGATCTGAGCCCGTTCTTTCGTGATTATGAAGCTCTGCAGGCCCGGGTTGATGATGAAACGCAAGATATTGTCTCCAAGTGTGGGCGCGATCATGACAAGTGTTGCAGCACTCCGATCAAATTGTCGATGATCGAGGCTGTGTACCTGACCCAACGGATGAACATCGGACTTACCAGCGAAAAGCGCCTGGAGGTCATCGCCAGGGCGGTGGAAACCGCTCGCATGGAACGTCTCGCTGACAGCCAGGTTGCGGCCGAAGATTATTGCTTGTCCAACGCCAGCGCCCGGTGCCCCTTGCTGGAGAATGGAAAATGCATTCTTTTTGCCGGGCGACCGCTGCGATGCCGCTTTTTTGGACTGGATGAAGAGAGGGCCGGCAGTCTATGGGAAACAGCACTTGACCCGGCGCTCGGAAATCTGTCTCTTGAGTTGTGGCTGGCCTTTGCGGGAGGGATTGCCCGGGGTTCCTTGCCGCTTTTCGCTCTGGCCGACGTCGTTTCGGGGAAGTATGTGCAGGCTCTGTTTCACTTGATGGTGCGCTCGCGGTGACGTATGAGCTGGATTTTCATGAGTATGAACTGTCTGATTGTTTCCAGTAAATTTTGAGTTAACATGGCGGGTTATTATGAATGATACGATAAAGGGAATAATTGCGCAGTTCGTGGATGCGACGACTTCTGTTTTAAAGACGATGGCGATGACCGAGGTCAAGGTGGGTACTCCTTTTGTCAAACAGCACGCAGGAGCCCAAGGAGATGTATCGGGTGTGATCGGATTTTCCAATCCAAAAGGCAAGAGCAGGGGAACCATGTCCCTGACCTTCACCACGGCATCGGCACTGGGTATAGTCAGCGCGATGCTTTATGAGGAGCAGTCCGAAATAAACGATGTTGTCACTGACGCTGTCGGAGAACTGACAAACATGATTTCCGGACAGGCACGTAAAGGCCTTGTCGGCATGGGCATGATATTCGAGGGAGCAATTCCTTCTGTGATCACTGGAGTCGGGCATACAATCAGACATGTTTCAACAAGCGCCATTTTGGCAATCCCCTTTGAAACACCGCATGGCTCTCTTATGGTTGAAGTCTGCTTTAGTTGATATCATTATATATAGAGTAGGCACCCTATTGAAGAAGAGCGATATATCATTTTAACTATCTGAAAAGGACAAAGTCGCCCTGATGGGCACAAACCCGCCTGCCGATGCAGAGAGGCCGTGTTCGGGGGCGTCCAGTGGAATTTTTCGATATTTATGCAGTAGTCACATGGTTGGTCGCTTTTATGCCGCTTTTTGGCGGTTGCGTGATCAATAATCTTTTACTATCCCCAAACCCCGCGAGGGGTTTTATTTTTTGACGTAGGAGAAAACTATGAAGCGCAGAGTATATTTTATTGAAGGCGACGGGATTGGGCGGGAAGTATGGACAGCCGGACGTCCTGTCCTCGACAGGGCCGTTGAGTTGGCTTTTGGAGACGGTCGCGGTTTTGAATGGGTCGAACTCTTGGCGGGTAAAAAAGCTTTTGAGGAGACAGGCTCCTATCTCCCGCAAGAAACCCTGGACACTTTGAAGACAGCGGACCTGGCCATGAAGGGGCCTCTGGAGACGCCGGTCGGCAAGGGCTTTCGCAGCTTGAACGTGACCATGCGCCAGACCCTGGATCTGTTCGCATGCATCCGGCCCATCCAGTATTTCAAGGGCATTGAAAGTCCGGTCAAGCATCCTGAACGCGTCAACATGGTGATTTTTCGCGAGAACACCGAAGATGTCTACGCTGGGATCGAATGGCAGGCCGGAAGTCCTGAAGCCAAGAAGCTCATTGCGTTCCTGCGGGACGAAATGGGTGCCAATGTGGACGAACAAAGCGGCATAGGCATCAAGCCGATGACGGCAAAGGGTTCCAAAAGGCTTATCCGCAAGGCGATTCAATTCGCACTGGATCAGAAACGCGAAAGCGTGACCATGGCCCATAAGGGCAACATCATGAAGTTCACGGAAGGCGCTTTTCGCAACTGGGGCTATGAGCTTGCCGCTGAGGAGTTTTCCGGAGTGGTGGTTCGCGAAGGAGAGGATTGCTGCCCTCCTGGCCGGTTAGTGTTACAGGATAGAATTGCCGACGCCATGTTTCAGGAGGTGCTCATTCGGCCAGAGAAGTACGATGTCATCGCCACACCGAACCTGAACGGAGACTATCTTTCCGATGCCCTCGCCGCTCAGGTCGGAGGACTTGGACTGGCCCCGGGCGTTAACATGAGCAGCGACCTGGCCTTTTTCGAGCCCACGCACGGGACCGCACCCACAATTGAAGGAAAAGATCTCGCCAACCCTGGCAGTTTGATCCTTTCGGGTGCATTGATGCTCGATCACGTCGGATGGCATGCCGCCGCACAGAAAATCCGTAAGGCGGTAGAGTTGGCCATTTCCGATGGCCGGGTGACTGTTGACCTGGCTGGCCAGATGGCCAAGGCGGAGCAGGTGGGATGTGCTGAGTTTGGACAGATTTTGCTTGCCAATCTTGAAAAGGTGTAGCGAGTCTACAATGTGGACTGTACATTTTGTTGCATCTGCGCGTTAATGTGAAGTCTGGCTGGCGAGTCAATTGGTCGCGTCCAGGAAATAACGCCCTGTTGTGTTGTCTGCCCCTGGCACGGAAAGTGGATTTAAGGTCGTATTTTTGCATCGCGCGTGCTGATGCTGGGATCGCCATAGTAACTTCAGGCCGTGGCGATGTTGTTTTTGGATCGACTTTTTCTGATCACACCAAGCCCGCTTCTTCTAGAAGGAACGGGCTTGTTTTTTTTAGCCGATAATTCTTCGTAGTGGGCATTAAGGACGGGTTGGAAGTTTTTTATGCGTTCATTTGTGAAGAGCCTGTTCGAAAGGGGCGTTTTGGAAAAGGAACTCTTTCTTTGCCTTCGTTTAATTTGATGCGAGGAGTCTATTTACGGATGATTTGATCTGACCATTACGTAACGATGAAAATTTCAGATAGTGTTGTGGCGAGGGTGCCTTCGCATGAAGAAAAAATGAGTAGGGATTTTGTCGATGGATTAAGTATAAAAACAGTGAAAGATGAATATTTCGCTCAGTGTTTTTCTACGCATTATTTCTTGCATGGGCTGGCTCTTTTGTGTTAATAAAATAAATATCGACGAGTAAATGCAGGAATTTGGGTGGCGAAAAAAATCGTTGAGGACATAAAGCAGTGAAAAAATTAGGTTTATTTTCTAAGAAAAATGCCGGTGTCGGTTTGGATCTTGGAAGCGAATGGCTGAAAATGGTAAAGATTCGGCCGGGAAAAGGTGATTTTATTTTGGAGAGCATTGCCAGAAGTCCGTGGCAGCCAGGTGACCTTGATAATAATTCGGCAACTGCAAAAAAGATCGCAGGTCTTTGGTCTCAGCTTCTCCTAAAGGAGCAGGTGGTCGCGTCCTCTATGGCGGGGCATGCGGTTATAGTTAAGCGTGTCACTTTTGAGTCTGATTCACCCAAGGCTCTGGGAGACACCGTTCATAAAGACGCA
The DNA here is from genome assembly GCA_041690155.1 of Desulfomicrobium sp. Lineage (GTDB taxonomy): Bacteria > Desulfobacterota > Desulfovibrionia > Desulfovibrionales > Desulfomicrobiaceae > Desulfomicrobium. The sequence goes on from JAWLHW010000004.1 coordinate 32,334, forward strand.
CGTCAGTACATTCCTTTCGATATCAACGATGTTTACCTCGACTTCCAAGTTCTTGGCCCTGGGGCAAAGGAAAAAAGTTACGACGTTTTGCTTGTGGCCAGCAAGAAAAAGGTTGTCCAGAACTTGAGTGACGTGATCACGCAATCTGGGCTGTCCCTTTCAGTGATAGATGTCGATTCTTTTGCGATATGCAATAGTTTTGAATATAACTATCCTGAATTACAAGAAAAGCCTGTCTATCTTCTCGACATTGGTGGCGCTCAGAGTGTGTTTTGTATTTATCATAATGGCCAACCGGTTTTCTTGCGCGAGGTGTCCTTTGGCGGGCGGGTTATAACTGAAGCTCTTGCCTCCATCCTCAATTTGAAAAGAATGGAAGCGGAGCGCATTAAGCTTGGTGGCAAGGACGATCTTGATGAGAAGAATGCCAAGGCCATTGCTGATGCGGTGAACAAGACTTTCAAGAACTGGTGTGACGAATTGAAACGCCTGATTGGGTTTTATCATTCATCTTCAAGTAATGTTGTGCCGGCGGAGTCTCTTTATCTCTCTGGTGGCGGGGCATTGCTTGGCGGACTCCAGGATGTTTTCAAGAAAGAACTCGATCTGGACGTTCAATACCACAATCCGTTCCGTAAAATTTTTGTCGACAGAAATTCTTTTCAGAAAGAATATCTTGAAGAAATAGGTCCGCAAATGGTTGTTCCTTTTGGCCTTGCCTTGAGAGCAATATAATATTGGAAGCCAGCTATGATCAAAATTAATTTACTTCCACAGCAAAAGCGAACTAAATCAACAAACATTGAAAAAAGTTTTGTTTTTTTCGTGTTAGGGGTTCTGTTGGTGCTGGGATCCGTTTTTGCCGTTGACTATTATTTTTCTTCTCAATTAGCGGATTTGAATGCGTCAGTCTCTACAAAGACGCAGACAAAGACTCTTTTGGAAAAAGAAGTCGCCAAGGTTAATCAAACCATTCAAGAACTTCAGGATATCGAAGGAAGAATTAAGATCATCAAGCAAGTGCGGCTTCGTCAGGGCCTGCCGGTCAAATATATTGATGAGATTGTCACAAATATACCGCAAAATAAATTATGGTTTGAAAAATTCAATGTTGACGCTAATGGAAATATCGTCCTCAGCGGAGTAGCATTGGATAACCAGGCTTTTGTCAGCTTCGTTGAAAGGCTTCGTCTGTCGAAATATATTGCCAGTGTTGACACCAGAAGGACCTCACGTCGCGACATTGACGGACTTGGGCTGGTTTCCTTCGAATGTTCTGTCAAGGCCCAGGAGTATTTCGAGAACACAAGTACGAATGGAACTACAAATGGATAAATCTACAGTTTCCAAAAAATTTGCTGAATTGTCATCCATGCAGTTGATACTGATACTGCTTGGTTTGGCTGGCTTGGTTTATGGGTCCTATTGGTACTTTATTCTTGATGGAAAACTGGCTCAGATGGCTAAAGCCGAGCAAACCATCGAAAAACTCGACAAGGATATTGCTCTCTATCGCGCTCAGGTAGCCAAACTACCCGAACTGGAGCGTAATTTATCCTTGCGGAAAAAAGAACTTTATTATGCCAAGACCCTGCTTCCCGAGGATGCCAGAGCCCTTGAGATGTTGCTTGCTTCATTTGAAAAATTGGGGCGTGACGAAAATGTGGAGTTTATCCTTTTTCAGCCAGGTGCCGAACAGATTCAGGAATTTTACGCTACGCGTTCGGTTCAACTGCAAATAAGCGGGACATTCCATCGTCTTGTCACATATTTCGATCGTCTTTCGCGTCTTGATCGGCTTGTAACCATTCAGAATATCACTTTTTCACCTGTTTCAGATTTTTCTCCGACGGAAAAGTATCTGAATACCAATCTTGTTCTTCAGGTCTACAGGGCTCTTACAGATGCTGAAATCAAGGCTCGTGAAGCGCAAAAATCACAAAATAAGAAAAAATAGTGAACGAGACGCCATGAAAGTACACATTTTGATCCTGACAGTTTTGTTTTTACTAGGTGGGACTGTCTTTGCCGCCGAGAGCGCGCCGGATGCGTCTGGTCAGGAATTTCCTGACTGGATAACAGCGCAGCATCCTCCGTATGACGCAAAGGGAAAAATTGACCCGTTCGTATCTTTTGTGAAGATTCGCGAATACGAACTCATGCAAGCTGCTAAGAAAGCCAAAATTGAAAAGAAAGCGGCCACGCCTCTGGAAACAGTGGATGTTCGTAGCTTGAAACTCATTGGGATTATCAACAAAGAGGGCGGAGATTCCTTGGCGATGGTAGAGTTGCCGGATGGTAAAGGATATTTGATTCGCCCCGGGATGACTATTGGGCTATATGATGGTGTGGTAACTTCTATCGGTAACGAAGTGCTTGTCGTCGAAGAAGATGTCATCGATGTTTTTGGTGAAGCAAAAAAGCGATTAATTAATTTAAGATTGCGGCAAGAGAAGGAGTAGAGTGCTATGAAGATCTTCAGCGCGATATCTGGACTTTTATTTTTAGGCTGTATCGTTGTGCTGACTTCGTGCGCAACGCACTCTAAGCCTGCGAATATGGGAGCAGCTGATACAACGGATCTTACCGTCCAAACTTTGCCATCAGTGGTTGTTTCTGAGGCATTGGGAAAAACAATCATTGACATGCCTTTAGATGCCAACACGCAGATTTATGCAGATCATGACGTTAATAAAAATATTATAGTGTCTTTTACTCCACCGGTTACAGATTTTGAGCTGCCAGCTAGCGCAACTACGCTCGTAAATGATATTCAAAAAGATATGGATGGAGACAAAGTTAAGTCTTTGAATATTTTTTTAAATGAGAATAGTAAGTTTCTTGTATCAAAACAATCTGAAACTCTCGGTCGCCTGATGCTCGTGGCAGATGAGGCCATATCTCCGCAGCTTCCATCAAACTACATTACTTCCCTTAACTTCACTCCTAAGAACGATTCTTTGCAGGTCGTCACATATTCAAGTTTGCCTTTTGAAGTGACGCCAGGAAAAGACGAAGATTTCAAACTTACGTTCCGCAAAGTGCAATTTCAGGATGCTCTGCTCAAAAAGTATGATGTTACAAAGCTTGGATCTGCAATTGATTATGTAACCGCTCTTAATGGCAATGACGGAAACGCCTATCTTTTGTTTGCCGGTGCCAAAAATCCCGCATTGTCTGTTCTGCGCAAGGGAGACGAAACTCATATCTTGATCAAGGGGAAAAGCACCCCGGCGGCGCAAGACGACATCGCAGCTACTGAAGCAGCCGGAGATGGGGATACGATTGCTGAAAATACCAGTGAACTCCAAGAACTCAATACCCTGTTTCCTGGTATGAAAGAGCGTTATACTGGTGAACGGATATCCATTGATTTGCAGGACGCTGATGTTGAGCATGTGTTGCGTCTTATTTCTGAAATCAGCGGCTATAATTTGATTCTGGATGATGACATCTCTGGGAAAATCTCCCTCAAACTTGTGGACATTCCTTGGGATCAGGCTCTTGACCTGGTGCTTCTGCAAAGAGGTCTGGGCATGGTCATAAAAGGCAATATCATGCGCATTGCTTCGATCACAAAACTCGAAGCAGAACGTGTGCAATTGCAGAAAGCTCGAGAAGCTGCAATCCAGGCACAGGTCAGCATGCAGAATCTCGCACCGCTCAAGACTGAGTACATGCAGATCAATTATAATACTGCCGCCGAATTTGAAGGCAAAGTCAAGACGATGCTGACCGGACGAGGTTCCGTTTCTTCAGATCCACGTACAAACATTTTGATAGTAACCGACACCGAAGACACTTTGAATCGGGTAGACAGTTTCATTAAAAAGCTTGATCGGGCGGAACGGCAGGTTATGATCGAGGCGCGGCTGGTCTACGCTACAGATGAATTTCAGAGAAGTCTTGGCGTTAAATGGGGCACAACGTATGCCACAGAAACTGCAGAAAACCTCCCGAGCGAGCAATGGCGTGGCAATTTTGCTTCATCAGGCTTAAACGCCATCAATACCGTCAACGGGATTACCCTTGGCGGGACAATTGGCAAGTTTTTGGGCAAAGACCTGTTTGCGCTAGACGCGTCTCTCCAGCTCGGTGAAGCAAAGAATCTGGTTAAGACAATTTCCTCTCCTAGAATTTTGACTCTGAATAATAACAGGGCCGAGATACAGCAGGGCACCAAGCTCGCAACCGCGACCGAATCCGAGAGTGGTGGAACCACGACCGAATACGAGGAAGCTGTCTTGAAAATCTCAGTACTTCCCCAGATAACGCCTGACAACAAGCTCATTCTGGATTTAGAGATCAGTGACGACAGTCCCAAGAGTGACGGACGCGATATCGACACAAAGCAGACCAAGACAAAAATGATGGTCAGTGATCGTGAAACTATTGTTATCGGCGGTGTTCAAAAAACCACGGAAACCAGCGGCACGAACCAGATACCCGCATTGGGCGATGTACCAGGCCTGGGATGGCTCTTCAAAAATACATATGATGCAAAATCCAAGGCTGAGCTGCTCATATTTATCCAGCCTCGTATCATGTAGTTTATCTTTACAGCATACAAAAACGAAAGGCCGCTTGTGATCAAGCGGCCTTTCGTTTTTGTATGCTGTGTGTAGATTTCCGACTAGTGAAATGCTGCTCTATTATTTCTTTTCTGGGAAGAGTTCTTCAGTATCAAAATAGTGGCCTCGAACGCAGCTTGCGTAAGCGTTGATGTCAGCTGCTGCGATGGCTTCGTACATGGTTTGATGTTTTACGACTTGGGCTTGCAACAACGAGGCTGCATGATCGTAGTAAACAGCGATATAGGTCCAGTAGTAATTTCCCAGGGAATTCCAGGCTTTTTCAAGAGATTCACTATGCGCTGCCTGGACTATTGCTAGATGAAAAGCCATGTCGTGTTTGCGCATGTTTTTTGAGTCATTGTTCTCGACGCAAAATTTCATATTATCCACGCAGTTCTTCAAAAAAGCGAGATCGAGATATTTGGATTCATGTTTAAGTATGCTCCATCTTACGGCCAGAGCTTCAATTTCCGTGCGCACGTCGTAGTAATCATTGAGTTGTTCTTTAGTGAGTGTTCTTATCCGCGTGCCTTTGTAGGGCTCTGTCTCCAAAACTCCTTGAGCGATGAGGTCGCGAATGGCCTCCCGTACAGCACCTTGGCTGATGGAAAGCTCTCGTGCTAATTTTGATTCGATTATCTTGTCTCCAGGATTAAGATCCCCTTTGAGAATAGATTCCATCAAGTATTCTGCAACATCGTCTCGCAAAACTCTTCTTTTAAGCAAATTTTTGGTTTCCATCAGTATATCCTTTTAAAAATATTCATCAATCGATAAAAAATTATTTTTTATCATTAATTTCTTTAAAATCATTTGTTTGTAAATATTTTAAAAATAATTCTTTGTCTGTTTTATGGCCGAAATCGAATTTAAATATCAACAAACATTCTTTTTCCATGCAGCTAGATCGAATCAATTGGCAATCTAGGAGTAGTGGGTGGTCGCTTTTAGGTAAATTGAAGAGTATATAAAAATCTTTTTGAAAGTTTTGTTCGTCAAAAATATTTTTTAATACAAGTTGAGCGGAATTTGTAGATATGCTTTTAATTAAACAGTTATAATAAGATCTTTTATTGTCTTTATTTGTAAATAAAACAGCAGGTATTGAGCATTTTTTTCGAGGAGAAATCCTTTTTTCATGTTCTAAAAGAGAGCTGTTTTCATGGAGTAGTACATGTTCTGTAAGTATGTTTTCTATTAAGGATGAAATCGTCCTGTTTTCTATTCTACAAATTGATTTGAGTTGGGCGAGAGTTTCGTCATCTGTTCGAAATGAAATTTTCGTATTTTTGCGCGTTCCTTTTTTTTCGAAAATATTCATTTGGCGCCACCATTTTGATTCATATTCTGTAATTTCTCAAAAATTCTTTCTTTAACATGCATTTACTTTCATATTTCGCACTTATTTTCAATAATCAATTTTCTGTTATAGTTTTTGCCATAAATTGTAACTATCTAGTCTGTTTGTTTTTTTAGTCAAATGCTCTTTTTGATGGCGGTTAAAAACCGATTGTTGTTTCATCAATACGACGCAATTCAGACTCCACTCACTTGATTTTCATCGAATTAATTGGGCGCAGATTGTGTCAAACAGAATGTTTCTTGGATGGGGATTTTGAGATTTGAGGAGGCAGTTGGATATGGTCAAAAAAAGGGACTCAAGCTGTCTAGCTTAAGTCCCTTATGAGTCTGGTAGCGAGGGAGGGAATTGAACCCCCGACACTGCGGATATGAGCCGCATGCTCTAACCGTCTGAGCTACCTCGCCGTATTTGCTTTGGGTTGCCCCGAAAGCGAAGTCGGTTAATATAGAGGGGAGTTACAAATGGCAAGTTTTTTTTTGCGGCATTTTCAAAACTTGGATATTTGCCTCTTTGATTGGAATCGGTTAAGATATTTTTATGATAAAAATGTTCGAGTTTCACTCCTGACTTTTGAAAGTTGGGCAAAACGCGAGGAGGATTCCAATGTCTGAAAACAAGCGCATGCATATTCGAAAAGATTGTCTGGTGCCTGTCCGTTATGTCTACGAAGGGGAGAACAAGACCCAGTATGCCCGTTTGATCAATTACAGCGACGGCGGCCTGTGCCTCAAAACCCGTACGCCCATTCAGCAGGACGCCCAGCTTGAGCTTTCCCTGGAAGGCTATTCTCCCGAGTCCTCCATGGGCGAGTTTGACCGCTATCCGGTGGCTGTATGCTGGAGCAAGGAAATCCCCGAAAGAGGGTTGCCAGTTTACGAGACCGGGCTGAAGTACAGGGGTTAGGGCCGGTTTTCCGGCCCCCTTTTCTAGGCCTTGCTGTAGAGTATCGTCGACGAAACCCTAGTTATTGATTCCGTGCCGGTCATGACCATGGCCTGCATGAGTTCGGTGCGAAGAGTTTCGCTGAAGGTGACCACGCCTTCGGTCAGATTACCCATTGCGGCGATGCTGAAAGGCCTGCCGACCATGACCGCGTCCGCTCCCAGGGCGAGCATCTTGAGTACGTCGGCGCCTGTGCGTATCCCTCCATCCACGATTACCGCCAATTTTCCCTTCATCTTTTCGGCTATGCCGGGCAAAACTTCAGCTGTTCCCGGCGTATGGTCGAGCACTCGACCGCCATGGTTGGACACTACTACGGCGTCGGCTCCAGCCTCCAAAGCCAGTGACGCGTCTTGCGGGGTCATGACGCCCTTTATGATGAACTTCAATCCCGTCTTGGCAATGATTTCCCGTAGCGTATCCACCGATTTGGGAGAGACTGGACGTCCCATTTTACGCAGTGTGATAAGGCCGGCCGCGTCGATATCCATTCCTATAATTTTAGTGCCACAGTCCTTGGCCTTGGCTAATTTTTCATAGAGTTCGGCGTCTTCCCATGGTTTAATGAACGGGATGCCGTGTCCGTCCGCAGCTGTGATGGCAGCCAGACCCGATTCGTGGATAAAGGGTGGCACACCGTCTCCAGCGCAACCGATGATGCCTGCCTGCTTGCACCCGTCGATGATCGCGTTGATGTATTCCTCTTCAGAGCGCTTGCCTCCCATGTTGAATGAAACTCCACCGATGGGAGCAGCCATGACGGGCATGGACAAATCCAGGCCCAGGATATTGGTGCGGGTATTGGGTTCAGTGATTTCGTGCACCAAACGCATATTGAAAGTGACTTTGGCCAAGGCCTGTACGTTTGCCATGAAGGCTGAACCAGTGCCGAGTCCGCCCATTCCTGGAACTTCTCCTGCGCACGCCTTGCCGTTGCAAACCGGGCATACGCGACAGAAGCCGGTCATCAGGTCGCGGGCTGTTTTACGTGTTTCTTTCATTATTATTCTCCCGTGGTTGAAGTAAAAACAATTTCTCTGGTATGTTTGAGATGTTCTGCCATGGCCTTCCGGGCACGCTCCGGGTCATGCAGGGTCAAAGCCGACAGGATTGTTTGATGATCCTCCAGCGACTTGGCATTGCGAGCGGGTGATTGCAGCGCTTCATCCCGGCTCTCGCGCAGCAGATCGTGCATTTGCTCCATGAGCAGGATGATTGACTGGTTCCCGGTAGCGGCGGCAATGGCGTCGTGGAAAGCCTGGTCGAAAAAAAATACCGGCAGGCCTTCAATCATGTTTTTTTCGTAGGCTTGGATAAGGCCCTGCAACTCTGTAAGCTCAGGTTGCGTTATGCGCTGGGCGGCCAGATGCGCGATCTGAGGTTCAAGCAGGAGGCGCAGTTCAAATATGTCATCCAGCCGATGTCTTTCCCGCGCAAAGGCGTCTCCCATAGCCATCGCCAGGTTGGCCTGATTGTTTTCAGCAATGAAGGTGCCTGCCCCCGGTTTGCTGACCAGCATACCGTGTTGCTCCAGACTTTTGATTGCTTCGCGCACAGAGTTGCGTGATACACCAAACATTACAGCAAGTTGGCGTTCTGGTGGCAGGCGGTCGCCAGGTTTGAGGTCGTCGTTTTGCACCATTGTCTGCAATCGCGTGGTGATTTCTTCGTAAATTCGTTTTTGTTGAATGGATGTTGTCACAGTTTTCTCCCGTGAAATTGGTCCTACCAATACGCCCGATTCAGGTCAAAGGGCAAGTCTGCGTTTCAGAGTTGCCGAAGCGCGGGAAAAGTGCTTACCATGTACCTTGGATATGAAGCGCGAAAGAATCATTTTAAGGTTAAAAGGAGAAGAAATGGACGAAAAGCAAATAATTGAAATATTTGAGGCTTTTTTCGAGAAATTTAAAAAGACCGAAGGAGATAGAAGCAGTTGGTCCGCACACTGGACAGTGTATGCTCAAGGACACAGCTTTGAGATAAATTTGACCAAGTGTCCTCGGGGCACACGTTTCAAGATCTTTTGTGACAAGGCCAAAATTGAGGAGATTGAGGGATGGGAAGCGTTTCTTGCTAGTTTGGATCGGCTGGAAAAAGCGCATTCCCCAGCTTTTGAACGCGAAGATTTTTTTACCCAGATGCAAGAAATGCTGTAGTTTTCAGGATTGAGATTTTAAGTTATGCGACTGATCTGCCAGTAGAAAAAATCAACTCTGCATTATAATGCTGCAATTTTTCTATGCTGATGTTCATCTTGTTGATGACATGCAGAATGTCCTGAGCTTCGCCGTCAATTCCTGGTAAAAGCTCTAAATTGAACGCTCTTTCTGCTTCAATGCAGCAGTCGCAAATTGAGAGATAATTTGTTTTGTCTTGGTATCCATTTCGCATAAGCGTATCATGACAGTCGCCCTGAGAGTCGAGCAGTAATAGATAGTGGTTTGTGAGCAGCGTAATCCATTTTAGATACAGAGGCTTGGCTGGAGGAGGCATATCTCCTGCTTTTTCCAGGAGTTTTGTACAGTCTACAACGGAATCAGTTGTCTTGGCCAGAGCGGCCGCTTCTATAGCGTCTCGACGGGGAGAAAGATAGTTGTCGACAAATTCGTCAAGTCCGGTGGAATACTGTTTCAGCTTTTGTGCATAAAACACGAAGACCATGGGGATGAAGCTGGCCCAAAAAGGCGGTTCGGGTTTTTCCAGAACCATCAGGGCGAGTTGGCGTGCCATTTTTGCTTCGTGGTCGAAGATAATCTGTTTTTTTTCTTTCAGGCTCAGTCTGGTCATCAGTTCTGTCAACTCCACCGCATCCAGCCATCTGATAGGTAAGACAGTCGCAAATGTGTTGGTTAGTGTCGATCCTAGATTAGTTTTTGACCCGAATCAACTCAAATCGATATTTGTTTTGGAGAGTAGCGAGTATGCCGGAAGATGTTGAATCTTTTGCTGTGAATGGGGTGCGGTGTGGATTACTAACAGACGTATTAACGTATCAAAAACATCGTTAAACAAAACTTCAATCGTTCCAGCCTATTTTTCAGTATGCTGTGTCCAAAAGGCTGTGTTTTTGAGAATAAGATAAAACAGACTCCTTTAAATGAAAAATGGCAATGCCGTTTTTTACGCGGTATTGCCAATGTAGTGTGACGGAATGATACAGAACAGTTGGTTTGCTGTATCCTTGCTATATTTTAAGGGAAAATTACGTCAGCATCCTGTCGACGCAGATTTGTGACGCAGGCGTCAATTTTTTTGATGACATGATGGAGGTCCTGATTGTCCCCGTCCATTTTTGGAAGAAGTGCCATGCTGTAGGCGTTTTCGGCTTTGTTCAGGCAATTGCAGAACAGAAGATAGTTTGTTTTGTTTTGATAACCAGTACGCACCAACATCGAATGGTTATTGCCATGTGAGGTCAGCAACAGTCTATAGTGGTCGACCAAGAGGGCCATCCATTCCTCAAACAATGGCTTTGCTTGTTCCGGAATATTTCCCAGTTTATCCACAAGCCCTGCTATGTTCGCCGGCCTTCCTGTCTCTTCGGCTTCCAGGGCCGCCTCCAGGGCGTGCCGTCGTGATCTTAAGTAGTTATCTACGAATTCCGTTAGCCCGCTCTTGTACTGGTTCATCTTTTGTACGAAGAAAACGAAGAATATTGGTACAAAGATCATCCAGATGGGCGGTTTTGGCTTTTCGAGAACCAGCAGGGCCAGTTGGTTGGCCAGCTGTGATTCGTGTTCCAAAATCTGCTGTTTTTTAAGGTCTGCATTTTTTATGTTCATGGACAGGCTGGTAATGAGTGACCTGCTCCGGGTCAAGACATGAGGAAAGTCCTTTTGGGTATGCGGCTTTGTCTTGGGGTGGGGCGTGATTCATGGAAGCAGGATGGCCTGTTCCCGGATTTTTTGCGGCAGCGTGATGCCGAATCGTTTTAATTCATGGATGCTGAACTGGTATGAACCCTCCTTTGCTGAACGCGGTGGGATTGCTGCTGGAGGGCTGCCGCTTAAAATTTCGGACACTATCTGACCGCCTGCCAGTCCTTGATCACGGCCGCTGAGCACATGCCCGCCAATTGTTTTGCCTTTACCTACCGCGAAATCCCAAAAAGCGAAAATTGGAACAGGGGCATGGGCATTGGCCCACGCGATCACCTCTTCATCCGGTACGTGTGCGCCCGCGCTGTTGCGCAAAGTATGGTAGAGGCCGATATAAACTGTGTCGAAGCCATCGGATTTGGCGTTAAGCAGTGCGTTTTGCCAATTTTCCAATAATTCGAATTGTTTGAGTTCAACGCGCACCTTGCCCAGATTGAAATACGCTTCTCCTTTGAAAGCTTCGTGCAGTACGGCATCGGAAGTTGAATCAGAGTCAAAAAGAATAAGTACCTTGGTGTCGTTCGTGTTGACCAGTCGACACATGGAGTGCAGCGAGCGTTTGAGGAGAGGACGTTCAAGTATACCGGTCATGTTGGTGGCGGGAAAGAGGCCGTAATCTCTGGGGTTGCGATTTATGCCTACGTATACGACCGGAGTGGAATCGTTTTTAAGTTGCGGGCCCAGATACTTGGCCGCATTGTCGTCACAGAGGATGATTAGATCAGGCCGGGTTGCGGACAGTTGCTCTAAAACAGTTTTGGCACGCTCCTCGTGCTGGGTTTTCGGCAGGCGCTTGGTGTCTAGGTAGAAATGCTCAAGGTTTGCGTTTTTCGGCAGGGTGGCTAAAAGGCCACTGGTCAAACTTTGTTCCCAAGCGTACTCCTTGTGATAGCTATGAACGATGCTTATATTTATTAATGGTGAAGCGACGGATGTGGCCGCACACAAGATAAGCATTGTCAAGACCAGCTTCAGCATATCCGCCTCCCGTGGTACGCTATGATATTGCATCAAAATATCACGGGTCGGAGGAAAGAACAATATGAGCGATTCCTTAACGACTTTTTTGACATCATCAGATTTTGATCCGGGCATTCGAGCAACCCGATTGAAGAGGGGAGGAAAGGATGAGCGTGTTTTTGGCATCCGGAAATTCGTGTTGCCGGGTTGCATTGTTTTGTCGCTGCTTCTCCATGCCCTGAGTGGCTGGATGGCAGATTTTCGCCCCGTGCCCGAGCAGCAGCTGGTCAAAGACAGGCTCATGCTTTTGGACATTGTTGCGCTAGCGGACGAGTCCGTCACTCCTTCCACTCAAATCCCCGTGGCTGTGAAAGTTACTCCGAGTCCGGCCACTTCCCCGGATGTCACATCGCCGGTTTCTACTCCCCGTTCCAGCCCGGTTCAAAATTCTGTCCCGGAGGTTAAAGCCATGCCTAAAAAGAAATCCTCCCCTGTTCAGCCGAAATCTCATACTCAGGTCGAGCCTGTGCTGGAACGTGTGCATAATCAGAAGCCAGCGATACAGGAGAATGTGAAGACTAAAATTCCCATCGGGCAGATTGTTCCACGCACCGGTGTGACGGTTTTGGCCAATGAATCAGGGCAAGACGCTCTCAAGCACGGTGCCGA